>JBKJLJ010000313.1:0-10621 GCA_046597015.1 Bryobacteraceae bacterium | reverse complement strand
AGCAGCGCGAGGCTGACGGCGACGTAGTGCATGGTCGTGATCATGCGCGCCTCATCATGATGTTCTCTTCCGGGCGAGAAGAACGCTGCCGACGACAGCGACGAGGAGCAGCAGGGAGGCGACTTCGAAGGGGACGAGGTAGTCCTGAAAGAGCGTATCGGCGATGAGCTCGACATTGCCGGTGGAGGGCATGGCTTGGACGGGCGGGAGTTGGGCGCGGCTGAGCAGCACGGCCAAGGCGATACCCGTGAGGACGGTTACAGCGGCGCCGAGGGGCCAGTTTTTATGGAACTGACGAAGGCCTTTGCCGGCGTCGAGGTTGACGAGCATGATGACGAAGAGGAAGAGGAGGAGGATGCCGCCGATGTAGATGATGATTTGGGAGACGAAGAGGAACTCGGCTTGGAGCAACAGATAGAGGCCGGCTACGCCCAGCAGGGAGACCATCAGGGCGATGGCGGCATGGACGGCGCTTCGGCGGGTGATGGCGAGGAGGCCACCGCCGAGGGCGAGCGTCGAGAAGGCGTAGAAGAAGAAGACGTCGAGGTTCATTGGCGATATTGGGTGGGCCGGGGCCCTTCCTCCAAGGCTTGGCGATCCCAGATGAGGCCTTCGCGAGTATAGCTGGCGATTTCGAAATCCTGCGTGAGTTCGAGGGCGTCGACGGGGCAGGCGTCTTCGCAGAGGCCGCAGAACATGCAGCGGGAGAGATCGTAGGTGAATGTTACGAGGTCCTTCCGTTTGGTTTCGGGGTTGCGCACGCTGCCGACGACGATGAGATTTTCCGGACAGGCGACGGCGCAGAGATTGCAGGAGATGCAGAGCGTTTCCTGGGTGGCCGGATGAACGTTTAGGCGGGGTGCGCCGCGGTAGCGCTCGCTGACGGCGGGGCGTTCACTGGGATATTGTTCGGTCGTTATGAGCTTCGGATCCTGACTGCGGAAGGTGACCCAGAGGCCTTCGAGGAGATCGAGGAGGAGGAAGCGGCGGAGGAACTTTTTCATCGATCGACCTCGCCGAGGACAATATCGATGGTGCCGATGATGGCGACTACGTCGGCGACTAGAGCACCTTTGGCCATGTGGTCGAGCGCCTGGAGATTGACGAACGAAGGGGGGCGGACGCGGAGGCGGTAAGGATGAGTGGTACCGTCGCTGACGATGAAGTAGCCGAGTTCGCCTTTGGGCGCTTCGATGGAGACGTAGGCCTCGCCGACGGGCGGTTTGATGACCTTAGCGATTTTGGCCATGATGGGGCCGGCGGGGATGTTCGCGACCGCCTGGCGGACGATGCGGACGGACTGGCGCATTTCGTCGAGGCGGACGAAGTAGCGATCGAGGGTGTCGCCGCTTGTGCGGGTGGGGACGTCGAACTCGTATTGCTCGTAGCCGGAGTAGGGCTGGGCTTTGCGGAGATCCCAGGGGACGCCGGCGGCGCGGAGCATGGGGCCGGTGACGCCGTAGCGCTTGCAGGTGGCGGCGTCGAGAACGCCGACTCCAAGGAGCCGTTCGCGCCAGATGCGGTTGCCGCTGAGGAGTTCTTCGTACTCGTCGACTTTGCCGAGGAACTGGTCGCAGAAGGTATTGACCTGCTGTTCGAAGCCTTCGTAGAGTTCGTATTGCAGGCCACCGATGCGGAAGGCGTGGGTCGTGAGTCGAGCACCGCAGTAGTTTTCGAAGATTTTAAGAACCTCTTCGCGCTCGCGCAGGGTGTAGAAGAGGGGGGTGATGGCGCCGATGTCGAGCGCGTGAGTGCCGAGCCAGAGCAGGTGCGAGGCGATGCGGTTGAGTTCCGTGAGGATGACGCGGACAGCCTGGGCGCGGGGCGGGGCGACGGAGTTCATCAACTTCTCGACGGCGAGGCAGTAGCCGAGGCCATTGGAGACCGCGGCGAGGTAATCCATGCGATCGACGTAGGGGGCGAACTGGACGTACGTGCGATTTTCAGCGATCTTTTCGACGCCACGGTGGAGGTAGCCGATGATGCACTCGGTGCTCTTGACGCGCTCCCCGTCTAGCTTTAAAACGATGCGCAGGACGCCGTGAGTGGACGGGTGCTGCGGGCCCATGTTGAGGACGAGTTCGTTGGCGTCGATGGAACTCATTGGCCACTCTCGATGCCGAGGTTGTTCTTGACCCAGGTGTTATCCATCTGGGTGATGCCGTAGTCTTTGCGGAGGGGGAAACCGCTCCATTCGTCGGGCAACAGGATGCGGCACAAGTTGGGGTGGCCGGCAAACTCGAGGCCAAACATGTCGAAGACTTCGCGTTCGAGCCAGTTTGCGCCGAGGAAGATGGGCACGGCGGAGAGCGGCTTTTGGCCGGCCGGAACCTGCGCCTTGAGGCGGACCCGCTCGTTGCGCGAGTGGCTGTAGACGATGTAGACGAGATCGAAGCGGCACTCGCGCTTGGGGTAGTCGACGGCGGTAATGTCGACGAGGTAGTCGAAATCGGCTTCGGCGTGGAGCAGTTCCAGGGCGGGGAGCAGGGCGGCCAGGGTGAGCACTGCGAAGGGTTGATCGAGATACAGGTGGGTGTCAAGGACCGCGGCGCCCAAGTGTTCACGGAGGAGATCCGGAATAGCGCCGTCCCAGGGGACGGTCGCCATAACGGCGGGGGCTTTAACGGGTTTGGGTTCTTCAGCCATCGAAGAGCGGGGGTTCACGCACTAGTCGGCAAGACTATTGATGCGCTGAATCTCCTTGAGTAAAAAATCAAAATTCGCGAAGGGGTCTCCGCCGTGGCGGGCCCAATGGACGCGACCTTTGGCGTCGATCAGGATCGTCGAATGGAGTTCGATCTCCTCGAAATCGTCGTAAGAAAGGAAGCGGCGGGCGTTAGCAAAACCCGCGTCGGAGAGTAAGCGGAACGGCACTTGTTTGAGTTTGAGCGAGTCGGCGTTGTCTTCGGGGCCGTTGCTCGAAATGGCGAGAACGGCGGTGTTGTGCTTTTCGAAATCGCCGTTGCGTTTGGCGGCTTCCTGGAGTTGTTCCAGGCAGTGGGGGCATTCCTGGCCGAGGTAGAAAATCAGGACGACGTTGCGGCCTTTGTACTCTTCGAGGGTGACGCGTTTTTTCTGCGCATCGAGGGCATCAAGGGAGGGGGCGGCGTAGGCTTCCCAGCGGTTCGGGCCGAGGCTTTCGAGGGTGGTTTTGGCGTAGTTGCGCTGGGGGGCCGGGGAGACGTCTTTCGGTTGGGCGGTGAGGCCGAGGGCCTTGGCGTTGGCCAGTGGCGCGAAACCGGGGTCAGCATCGGACCAGACGTGGAGCAGGCGGGCGTAGTAGTCGGTCGCTTTCGGTTTGTCGCCGAGGGCGAGCCAGGCTTCGGTCAAGCCGGCCAGAGCCCAGCCGTCGTTTCGGGTTATTTCCAGAGACTTTTCAAAGGCCTTGACGGCGAGGGCGGGCGATTTTGCCTGGAGGTAAGCGCGGCCGAGATCGAGGTACAGCGAAGAGGGGTAGAAGGGCGGATCGTTTTGGCCTTCAACGAGCGCTTCGTACTTGGCGGCGGCGTTGCCGAGGGCCGTCAGCCCGGCCAGCGTTTGCCCTTCGGCGAGGAGGAGCTTGGCTTTGAGTTCGGCCTGGATCAGTTCCCAGCGGGGCTTAGCGTATTTCTCTTTCTCGATCTCGGCTTGTAAAGCTTTGTGTTTTTCGGTGCTTTTTCGAGCTTTATCGATGTCGCCGAGGGCAAGGTGGGCGAGGGCTTCGAGAAAGGCACGCTCCTCTTTATCCCGCAGCAGCTTGTCGTCCCAGTAGAAGGCCTTGCCGTCGAGAATCTCCTTCCAGCGCTCAAAGCGAACCAGGGTTCGGTTCATGACAAGCCGCCCCTGGTAGTGGGGGCTGAAGGCTTCGGCTTTGTTTTCCTTCGGGTCTAGCGGCGCGGCGAGCAACTGACGGCCGGCGCTGACGGCGGCTTCGTACATGCCGAGTTGGCCCTGGATATAGGCGAGGTAGTTCTTGTTGTGGGCGTAGTTCCAGTTGTTATAGGGCAGGGTCATCCGCTCGCGCATGTACTGCTTTTCGACGCGGGTGGCGGCGTCCATGGCGATGGCGGCTTCGTGCCACATACCGATGCCGGAGTAGATATGGCCGGGCATGTGATGGGCGTGGCCGATGGCGGGCGCAATCGCGCCGTAACGACGGCAGCTTTCGAGCGCGAATTCAGGATCCTTGCCGTCCCAATTGTGGATGCGATAGTGATGTGCGCCGGGGTGATCGGGGTTTTTGGCCAGGATTTGCTGCACCATTAACTCGGTCCCGAAGCGGTCTTCCATCATGTTGGTGAGGGCGAGCAAGGCCTTGGCTTCGAGGTCATCCGGATACTTCATGGCGATCCGTTCGAGGACGCGCCGTTGCCGATTCCGATTCGCTTCGCCATAGCCGGGATCGTCGGGATTTTGCGTGACGTCGCCGGCCGATGACTCGATGTACCAGCGTTCGCGTTCGGTGACGCCGCCTTTCCGCTTGACGGCTTCGCGAAGGAACTCTTTCCCCCGTTCGCCTTGCGCGGCGCGGGACAAGCCCCACCAAGCCATCGCATTATCCGGTTCCAGCTTCAAGCACCATCGAAAGGCGCGCTCGGCTTCGTAGTACCAGAACGAGTGCAGGAGCGCGTTGCCTTGGTTGAACCATTTCTGCACCTCCGGATTTTTATGGGTGATGGGGAAGGGCGTATTGCCGATGGCGCGAATTTCCCATGGCTTCTGCCGGGGCCCGGAGTCGAGTGCCTCACCGTAGTGGGAGTGTCCGGCGCGAGGGGTCTCCGCCCCCAAAAAGACGGGGGAGAGAAGAATTGCTATGGAGAGAGCTTTCAACACGGAAGAGTTAACCCTTTAGTGTAATCCCTTACCAGGATGCAGGCGGTTTTCCGCGGGGTCAACGAGCTGCAAGCCAATGGCAACTGCGGGGATTGGGGGGCTCTAGAAGAAGTCCGAACGGTTCGGTTTCTGCTGCGCCAAGGCGGCGTTTAGGAACTGGATAACGGGATACATCGCTTCAAACAGGCGGACCACCTCGCCGGTCAGCTTGGGGGTCAGGGCGAGTTTGGGGTCGAGGCTGAGATCAAAATACAACCACTGTTTTTTGCGAATCCAGAAATCGGCCGGATCGTCTTTCGGAAAGCCTTTCGGGGGCCGGGTGAGGGAATCGCCTTGGAGTTCGCCGAGGATCTTTTTTCGCTTTTTGTTCTCGACGAGTGCCGTCCAAGCGTCGAGGTCGTTCGCGATACAGGTTCGAATGGCCAGCATCTGGGCTGGTTCGGGAGAGTAGACGCCGCCGGCCACCTCCAATTGGAAGGGCGAAACGGAGACGTAGAAGCCGCCCATCGCTTCCTTGTCGGTGGTTGATTGATGAAACGAGGCAGAGGAGTTGGTTTTATAGGGGGTTTTGTTTTTGCTGAAACGGGTGTCGCGATAGATCCGGTGCATGGCCTTCTTGGGGTCGGTAATGTACTCGGGGGCGAACCGGGCGAACTCCGCATTCAACCCTTCGACGAACTCCACCATGGGTGCCTTGACGGCGGTGTCGTAGATATCCTTACGGGCTTGGAACCACTCGCGTTGGTTATTTTCCTTCAAGTCACGAAGGAACTCCTGGCCGGCGGCCGGGAAACCGCGAAACAGATTGGGCATTCTTCTAGATTACGCGGTCGCGGCCATGGACTCTTCGACGATACGGCCATCGAACAACCGGATGCTGCGTTGGGCGAAGCGAGCAAAGCGCGGGTCGTGGGTGACCATGCAGATCGTGGCGCCACCCCGGTGCAGTTCTTCTAGCAGATTCATGACTTGCTCGCCGTTCTGCGAATCCAGATTCCCGGTGGGTTCATCGGCCAGGAGGATGGCGGGGCTGCCGGCCAGGGCCCGGGCAACCGCGACACGCTGCTGTTGGCCGCCCGAGAGTTGCGAGGGATAGTGCCGTTCGCGATGCCCCATGCTGACGCGCTCCAGGGCTTCGCGGACGGCCTTCTTGCGCTGGGCGGCAGGCATGTTCCGGTAGGTCAACGGGAGTTCGACGTTTTCGTAGACGGTGAGATCCCCAATGAGATTAAAGGCCTGGAAGATGAAGCCGATTTCGCGATTGCGGATGCGCGCTCGCTCGCTGAGTTTCAAGCCGTTGACCGGATGGCCGTTGAGCGTATAGTTGCCGTCCGTTGCCGAGTCGAGAAGGCCGAGGATGGCCAACAGGGTCGACTTGCCACATCCGGAGGGACCGGAGATGGAGACGTACTCGCCCCGTCGAATCTCCATTTCAATCCCCGCGAGCGCGTGGGTTTCGACTTCATCGGTGACAAACCGTTTGCTGACGCTGGAAAGCTTGATGATCTCTTGCATTTATTCCTTCCCGAGTAATTCCAGCAAAAACGCCGTAGCCTCTTTGCTTTTCATGGTCGTGAGGCGTTCGACGGCCGCACGTTTTAGATCTTTGTCGGTCTCTTTGCGGGCGATCTCGACGAGTAAGCCGGCTTTGCCGGAGCCGGTGAGACCATCGAGGATGGCGCGCTTAACGCTCTTATCCGTTTCGGTGGGGTAGAGTTGCGCCAGTTCGGCGTGGCCACCGCAGGCCCCTAACATTTGCAGGGCCTCGCGGCGCAGGTCGAGGTTAGTTTCTGACTTCGCCGCCGCCAGCAGGCGCTCTTTATCGCGACTGATCATGAACCCGCGGAGAACGGCTCGTTTCACGGAGACGTCGGTGGCGGAGGCGTAGAGATCGGCTAGACTTTGGCGGGATTCGGGCGAGTTGAGGACGCCGAGATATTCGACCGCCGCCAACTGCAGATCGGGGTTGGCGCCGCCTTTGGCGTACTGGGTGACGATTTCGCGGGCTCGGCTGCTGCGGCTTTGCGCGAGCACAAACAAGGCTCTTTTCTTGAGGCGGGGCGGATTCTTGGGCGAATTCAGGATTTTTTCGAGCAGCGGCAGGGCGGTTTCCGGCTCCGAGTGCATCAGGCCGTTGAGGGCTAGGAGCTTCAGTTCCTCGTCGTCTTCGGTTTCGGGCCGGGCGGGTTGACCGGCGGCCTGCCGCATTTCAGCGGCGAGAGCTTTCGCGTCATTGAGCCATCCGCTCTTCGGGTGGGCTCGTTCGAGTTCGGCCAGGGCGGCCAGGCCTTCGGTGGAACGCCCGAGCCGGGACAGGGCGTAGGCCTTCCAATAGAGGGCCCCATCGGCACGAGCTTCCTTCCTCTCGACGACCTTGCCGAATAGCTCGACGGCCTTTTCGTATTGGCGCTGGTCCACTTCGCGGCCGGCTTGACGATAAGCGTCTTGCGAGGCCCAGGCGAAGTTTCCGGTCCGCGCGACGCGGGGCGCTCGCGGTGCCGGGGGCGCCGGGGGCGCGGGGGGCGTGGGGGGCACGGGGGGCACCGCGGGCTGGCCGAAACTGAGGAGGGTCAAGCTCATTCCTGTAAAGCAGGTACGTAGGCTGCTACGCGTGAGTTCAAATAAAGTAACTGAGTTCATAAGATTCCTTGGGAAGGTGCTGGCTCGGCGGCCACAATTCGAATTTCAAAAATGATTCCTTTCCGGGCGATTCGGCTGCGCAGTTCCTCCAACTGCGGACCGTTCAACTGCGCCGGGCTGTGCGCGATTTCGAGCAGGATTTCTTCCAGATCGCTCAACAACTGGCCCACACGCGATTCCTGCGTCCCGCTAGCGGTCTGTTTATAAAGCCGGTTGTCATCGAGCAGTTGCTCGGCCGATTGGCGTTGCCAGGAGATATCCATAGTCCGGCCCGGAGCGTTCTCGATTTCGGCGAGGACCATGAGACTCGAGGCCAAATGTCCGTCGAGCGCCACACGGAGGAGCCTGGCCCGCGGGTCATCGGCGGCGGCGACCGGCTTGGATCGCTCGTACGCGGTACCGGCCAGAAAAGCTCCGACGACCACGACGGCCGCGGCGGCCAGCGCGAAGGCCCAGTGCCGAAAATTGCGCCGAGGGGCAGCGGCGAGTTGTACTTTGCGCCAAACCTGCTGGCCGTATTCCGCCCCGCGCTCAGGAAGCGGCGCGGCGGCGAGAGAGTTCAGGACCCGTTGCAGGCTCTGATAGCTCTGGCGACATTCTGCACACTCGTCGAGGTGTGGCTCCAGGTCGTCAGGGCCGCCGTCGCCGTAGTAGTGCAGAATCAGTTGGTCTTCGGTGGGGTGGTTCATGTCAGGGTAATCCAGGGCAAAAGCGCCCGACGCAATTTCTTGACCGCTCGAAAAATGCTTTGCTTGGTTGCGTTTTCACTGAGTCCCAGCGTTTCGCCGATTTCGACCAGCGGGACTCCTTCGTAGTGCCGCAAGGTAAAGGCGGCGCGTTCATAAGTGCTCAAGCCGTTCAGCGCGGCCGCAATCCGTTCGCCGAGCAGTTGGGAACTGGCGAGGCGCTCCGGCGTTGGGGCGCTCGAAACCAGCTCGAGTTCAGTCGAGCCGGGCCGGTTCTTCCGCAGAATATCGAGGGCCAGATTTCGGGCTATCGTATGAATCCATGTGGCGAAACTCGCCCGCGACTCATACCGATGGATCTCGCGATAGGCCCGCATAAACGTCTCCTGCACGATTTCATCCGCGTCGTTTTCATTGCCCGTGATTCGATACGCCAGCCGGAACACACTCCGGCTGTGGCGCTCTACCAGCCCGGCGAAGGCTTCCGCCTCGCCTGCCTGCACCCGGCTCACTGCTGCCAGATCAATCTCGTGCATTTGTACGATTAGACTGACACGCACCGCCTCGGTTAGCCATAATCAAAAAAATGACTTTGGCCCTCGCCGCTCTGGAGCGGCTCCAGACCATCCCTGATTTAACCGTCCAAACGGGCGCGCTTCTCCAAAACTATACCCGCTTCCGGCTGGGAGGCCCTTGCCAGGCGTTAGTTTCGACGACAAGCGAGGCCGCCTACCTGGCGGCCTTGGGGGTGCTGACCGGATCCGACCTCACGTGGACCACGATCGGCGGGGGGACGAATTTGATTGTCAGTGATGCCGGTTACCCTGGGCTGGTGTTGCAATATAACGCTGCGGCAATGGCCGTAGAAGGCTCGGGGGTGCGGGTCGAGGCCGGAGCCGACTTGAACGCTCTCGTCGATTTCGCCAACGCCCACGGGTTGGCAGGAATTGAAGCGATGGCCGGGATCCCCGGGTGGGTAGGTGCCGCGATTTATGGCAACGCCGGGGCGTATGGGCAGTCGATCGCCGAGCGCCTTGATTGGGTTCGTTTCGCGGTCGGAACCGAGGTCCGCCAATTTCACCAGTCCGAATGTGAGTTCCGTTACCGCGAGAGCATTTTCAAAAGGAACAAATCGTGGCAGATTCTTTCGGCTGGGCTGCGTTTGGAACCGTGCGATGCGACGGCGCTCGCGGCTAAATCCGCGGCGATCCGGGCCACGCGCGATGCGAAGTTTCCGCCCACGATGCAGTGCGCTGGTTCCATTTTCAAGAACCTTTTGCTGCGGGAGTTGACTCCCCCCGTAGCGGCCCAGGTGCCAGCGAACGTCATCCGGGAGGGCAAAATTCCGGCGGGCTGGTTCCTGGAAGAGGTCGGCGCGAAGGGCCTGGCCGTCGGGGCGATCCGCGTGGCGGACTACCATGCGAACCTCGTTTACAACGCGGGCGGAGGAAGCGCAGCAGATTTGGTCGCGCTCTTGTCTGAACTGAAGAAGCGGGTGTTCGACCGGTTTGGGTTGGTGATTGAAGAGGAAGTTCAGTATCTTTCTTAATTGACCATTCGTGATTTACTAGAGAGCATGTTGACTCTCGGATTTGTCACGGCGATTCTGCCTGATCTCTCGCTGGAAGAAGTGTTACGCTTTGCCTCCCAGAACGGTTTTTCGGCCGTAGAAGTGATGTGCTGGCCCCAAGGCAAGGCCGAGCGGCGGTACGCCGGCATCACCCATATCGACGTGGCGGGTTTTACTACGGCCGATGCGAAGCGGGTACACGACCTGACGGCCAAGTATGGCGTTTCGATCAGCGGACTCGGCTATTATCCGAACCCGTTGACCGCCAATGCGGAAGAGTCGAAACTGTATTGCAACCACATCAAGGCGGTGATCAAGGCCGCGAAGTTGCTGGGCGTGGGCGTGATGAACACGTTCGTGGGCCGCGACCATACGCTTTCCGTCGACGACAACTGGCCCCGCTTTCTCAAGACGTGGCGGCCGATCATCAAGTACGCCGAAGATCAGGGGGTGAAGGTGGGTATCGAGAACTGCCCCATGTCGTTCACGAAGGACGAATGGCCGGGCGGCAAGAACCTGCTTTCGTCGCCGGCAATTTGGCGGCGGGCGTTCAGCGACATTCCCAGCGACAACTTTGGCCTTAATTTCGACCCGTCGCACTTTATTCTGCAGCATATGGACTATCTGAAGGCGATGCGCGAGTTCGCGCCGAAGCTGTTTCATATGCACGCCAAGGATGCCCGGATCGATAAAGAAAAGCTTAACGAAGTCGGCGTTTTCGCTCATCCGAACCTGTTCCATACGCCCAAGCTGCCGGGCATGGGGGACGTCAATTGGGGCAAGTTTTTCAGCGTGCTGACGGAGACGGGTTACAACGGGGCGGTTTGCATTGAAGTGGAAGATCGCGCGTTTGAAGGCTCTTTGGAGAACCGCAAAGCATCGCTCGCGCAGAGTGGCCGGTACCTGAAGAACT
>JBKJLJ010000194.1:0-5326 GCA_046597015.1 Bryobacteraceae bacterium | reverse complement strand
CTGTATGCCTCGAATCCGGTTCTTGTACATCGGCTCGTACGTTTGCTCCACGCTTCTTTCAGACCCCGTCTCGCGACGACGCCCTTGCGCTTCGCTATCACTTCACCTCCATCAGGTCGTGAAAAGGACTTTCACCTTCAAGCTGTCGAACATGCTCGGCACACCCCTAAAAAAAAGGGCGCCCCCTTTCGGGAGCGCCCTTTCAACAAACCAGCCGGATGAACTAGAAGCTCAAACGCAGTCCCATCGTGATCAGGCGAGCACCATTCTGCGGTCCGGTCGGACGACCGAAATTCGCATTGCCAAGCGTGCCGACCACACCACCGAAGTTGGTGCGATTGAACATGTTGAATGCGTCCGCGCGATAGCTCAGCTCCACCGGATTCTTGTCGTTATTCCAAAGCTTGGTCCGCTTCACGATCGAGAGGTTCTCGGTGAAGACGGCCGGCTGCCGGAAGTCGTCCTGGTAGAAAGCTGCTGTCCCGAGCGTAAACGGCGCGGCAGTGCTGAAAGCAGCAGCGTTGAAGAAACGCGAGCTGGGATTGTTCGGGTCGAGCGAGGTCCGCTCAACTCCGGTTCGGATCGGTGTTCCAGTCAGATTCGCCTTCGTCAGCGGCGCAAACAGTACACCGTTTCCAAGGGGGTTTCCCGGAGTGACCAATTGCAGCAACGTTCCCTTGCGGTAAACCAGTGCTGTCGAAATCGTCCAACCGCTCACCAATGCATTGGCAATCGGATGGCTGCTGCTCATGTATTTGTGACCCTTGCCGAACGGCAGATCGAAGGTACCCAGGATGTTCAACACGTGAGGGACGTCAAAAGGCATAAAGCTCTTACCGTCGGGTAGGTTGTTGTAGTCCTGCGGCGAACCTTGGCCACCCTGTTGGCTGAACACTTGGCGGAAATGCCCGTTAGCCAAGCTCTTGGACCAAGTATAGTTGGCGAAGAATTGATAGGAACCAAACCGGCGCTCCACCTTGGCCTGCATCGCGTCATACCAGCTCGCGCCATAGCCCGCGAACAGGCTGCTGACCGAGAGATATTGCGGGAAGGGGCGCAAGGACTGAGCGACACTCAGATTGCCCGGGAAATTGGCAAAAGGAGCTTTGAACCCGGCAGCGGCTGCCGCAGGAGAATCAATCCGCGCGGACAGTAGCGAACCGCGGGTCAACAAGCTGGTCGGCAACTGATTTAAATCAATCGTCGAATTCAAACGAGTTCCGCGATTGCCCTGGTAAGCAACGTCGACCAGGAATTTCTTCACCTCATGCTGAATGTTGAAGCTCCAGTTGTAGATACGACCGGCTTGGCCAGCCGTCGAGCCCTGGTACTGTACGCTCTGAAAGTTCACGTACGAGGGATCAATGATCGGAGGAGGCCGATAGCCCGGCGCTAACGGAATCCCGTTATCCCAGTTCAATACGGCGTTCCGGCCATCGCTGACCAAGTCATTGCTGCCCGCAAAGCCAGCGCGGCAACCGCAGCCGCCGCTGGAAAGGCCCTGGTAATAAATCGACCAGCCGCCCCGCAGAACTGTTTTCGAGCCTAACTGGTAGGCAAAGCCCAGGCGCGGTCCGATGTTCGAGTAATCGTTCGGATAGAAGCGCCTCTGGCCCGTGCGGCCAGGACCAGCACCCGAGAATACCAACGCGCCCGGGAGCCCGCCAGCGGCAGGGTTCGGCACTTTGATGTCAACGTGCGAATAGCCATTCCCACCCGGGACATGCCAACCGATCGGCACTTCATAGCGGAGCCCCAGGTTCAAGGTCAGACGCTGACTCACCTTCCAGTTGTCCTGGAAATACACCGAAGTATCGTGATAGACAGTGGTGTCGAAGAGCACCGGCGGGACAATCTGCGACGCGCGGTCCGCACCACCCAACAAGAGGCTAGCAAACTCATGTCCAGTGGAGGTAAGAGCCGTCGGCAATGCGGTCTGCGCTCTGTTGAACAAATAGAGGCCGTTGGTCCCGGCCAAATCTTGACCTAGCGTCAAAAACCGGCGGTAAGACCAGCCGAATTTATATTCGTGCTTGCCTTGGAGCAGCGTATAGCCCTGCGTTAACTGGTACTGCGTGTTGAACTGCAGGCCATTGGCCACCTTGCCGTCTTGAACGCCGTACGGCGAAAGTCCTGCAGCGCCCGCGAACTGGACCCGAGGAATCGCGTCCGAATCGCCCGTCAGCCCAAAACCCAGTCTGCTGCCGGCACCCTTCTGGTTCGGGTTGTCCCAGGTCTGCCGAGTCTTGGAGACCGAGTACGTGGTGTGCATCAGAAGGTTGGGACGGATGCTGAGGTCGTGGTTGAAGCGGTAGTTGAAAGGCTTCTGAAAATTCTGCAATCCATTGCCGATCGCGCCCTCGAAATTGGTCACGTCATCTTGGGCCTGCACTTCGTTGCTGAAGAAAAACGAGAGCCGATTGTTTGCCGTAAAGGCATGATCAAACTTCAAACTCCAGATGGTCCGTTCGAACGCCGTCCGGTTGACGAAGTCGTAGTTGCCAGCCAACAAACCGCTGCGAGTCGGGTTCGGAATGAGAGGCAACAAGTTCCGAGCCCCCCGGCTGAACCGCGCCGCGGGAATGATGTTGCCGGGAAAGGGCTGACGCACGTCGCCCGCCGTCGTCGCAGGATCATAAATCAAAGGCACTCCCGCCTGGCTAAAGTTGCCCTGCTTCATCTCCGCAGTGGGCACCGTCAACAAAGGAAAGCCCAGAGAGACTGGACGAATGTCCTTATCATACGTAAAGAACCAAAAGGTCTTGTTGCGACCGTCATAGACTTTCGGAACGAAGATCGGACCACCGATCACGCCGCCGGTTTCGTTGAACCGTTCTTTGGGACGGAAGCTGCCGGCCGGGTTTGGATTCGCATTCCGCGCCCAAGCGTTCGCATTCCAAATGTCCCGGCGCATGTTGTGAAACGCCGCGCCGTGCAGCCAATTCGTGCCGCTCTTGGCGACGTAAATCTCAATGCCGCCACCCACACGACCGTACTCGGCCGAGTAGTTCGATTGCAGCATCTTGAATTCGCTAAACATCTCCGAGGATGGAAAATTGAAGACCGCACTCGATTCAACGTTGAGAGCACTGCCGCCGTCGATGAGCACTTCCTGCGCACGCCCACCGGAACCGGACACGCTCTGCTCGCCGTTGTTCGTAACGCCGGGCATATAGTT
This sequence comes from Bryobacteraceae bacterium, assembly GCA_046597015.1. Classification (GTDB taxonomy): domain Bacteria; phylum Acidobacteriota; class Terriglobia; order Bryobacterales; family Bryobacteraceae. The sequence goes on along the minus strand of JBKJLJ010000194.1, from coordinate 2,148 downwards.
CACAAACGCCCGCGGGTTGCGGATGCCGCCTGAAAACAGGGGCAGGTTATCCATGAACTTCTGAGACAGTTGCTGGCCGCGCTCTGCCGTTGACGTCTCAAGCAGCGGAGCGTCTGCCGACACCTCGACCGTCTGCTGGACATCACCAATTTCCAGTCTCAAATCTAAGTCTTGCCGCTGAGCAATTCGAATTTCGATATTCTGACGGCTCAACTTCTTGAAGCCCGCCTTTTCGACCGTAATGGTATAGACCGCAACCGGCATCACCGGGAACACGTAAAGACCGGCATCGGTCGTCGTGAGCTCCAACCGGGAGCCCGTATCCGCACTCGAAGCAACTACCTTGGCGCCTGGGATTGCAGCCCCATTGGGATCCGTAATCGTCCCGCTTAAAGAGCCGGTTGAAGTCTGCCCTAGGACCACCGCACAACTTAGAACGACCGTCGCAAACAACGTGGTTGATTTTTTAATCGTCATTTCTCCTCTGTATTTCAGAAGCCAACTCTATGATTTTTCATATCGTTAACTCGACCCAACTCATATTCACCCGCGAGTTTACAACACCAATTAACGGAACGCTAGAACATTCTTCATCGAACTGAAATGCGGCTGCGATTCACCGCATTCCAATGCCCAGTCATCGCATAACTGATTTAAATGAGGGTACTTATCAGTCCTCCGCGAGATCCTTTCGCTACCACAAAGCATAGATCTGGAGGTCTGCGCCCGGTCCCCCGGCGTTCACCGGGTATTCCGCCGGCTACTTCCAACGCCACAACTCTTCAGCAAGCTAACTCGCGAGACTCCCCGCTGGCAACGAAAACAAGTCGGCGCCCAGCTTCCCGCACCACGCTCGACAAAATCGTAAACAGCCCGGCAAATTCAGACACCCTCCATCGCAGTCTTGGGACTTTTTGTCCCATCAGCCCTTCCCCTTAGCCAATTCGCCGTCCATCCCCGAGACACTTTGTCTCCAAACCCCATCCTCTAGTACCTCCGATAGTACCTCCGAACTAAGAGCTAGGACCCGAGTAACACCTAGTCACTGCCGCCCCCCCGTACCCCCGGACCATCCGTCTCATAGTCCCAAAAGTCTAGAGTTTTGATGCGTTTGAGCCATTTGGCCGAACACGCCCGACCGGGATACTTGGTTCATGAAGACGAGCCAAGCACACCTCCTAACCAGCATCGTAAGCCTGATTGGCCTTACGGTTGCGCTTAGTCCCGCGATGAACGCGATGACGATGACCTACGACAGCTCAATCCCGACGCTCTCCCAAACGGTCAACCTCACGTTCGACGGGAACGTCACCGCGATCTACGCCGGCCAAATCGGTGTCCGCTTCGATTCCAACATCACCGCCCTCCTCTTCTGCGCCGACCCCTCCGTCATGCTCCGCACCGACGCCGTGGAGGTCACCCCGCTGAACACCAACCAGTTCGCCAACGGCACCCGCCTCGCCTGGATGTTCAACACCTACGTCCCGAGCTTCACCCAGAATTGGCAAGCCGCCGCGTTCCAACTCGCCGCCTGGGACATCGTCGCCGATAACGGAAACGGTTTCGCCGCCGGACGCGTCCAGAGCGCTTCCACCACCGATGCTCAAGTTCTAACCTTCGCCGCCTCCCTGGTCACGGACAGCGCCAACAAGTCTGCCACCGGGGCCACCTTCTACCAGCCCACCGCCGGTCCCGGCTACTCCCAGACCCTCTTTAACGCCTCCCCCTACACCTCGGTCCCCGAGCCCAGCGCTTATCTGCTCATCGGTGCCGGCCTCCTCGCCCTGAGCCAGATTCGCCGCCGGCCGTAAACAAGTTTCCGCGTAGTTCAGTTCGTCGTTTTCTTCCTCCTGTTTTACCCTTTACTGCCGCAAACCACACAAGGTTTGCGGCATTTTTTATCCCCGTAGCGCCTGATACAAATCGGCGCAGATATCCTCAGCCGCCTCAATCCCCACCGAAAGCCGCACCAGCGAATCCCGAATTCCCATCCGTTCCCGCTGCTTCGGACTCAAATCCCGATGCGACGCCATCTTCGGATACAGCATCATCGAATGCACATCGCCCAGCGACGTCGCCCGCACCACCAGCCGCAGACGATTCATGAACGCGAACACCTCCGCCGTCTCCGCGCCTTTCAGCTCAAAC
>JBKJLJ010000170.1:0-10985 GCA_046597015.1 Bryobacteraceae bacterium | reverse complement strand
CCCCACCGTCTTTCACAATCCACAGCACCCCGCCATAGTGCAGCGGCGCGGCGGTATTCGGCAGCGACTTCGAATAACTCCACGACACATGAGTCTTGGAAACGTCGCCGCGGCCTCCTGGCCGGACGGCCACCAGCGCATTTCGGGTCTGCTTCAACATTCGGTAGAAGCCCCATTCCCGGGCGTCCATGAAGCCGTCGTGATCCAGATCAGCCGCGGTAAATCCGCCTTGTTTGATCCCTATCGTTAGGGCCTCGGTCGCGTCGAGCTTGCCATTATTGTCTTTATCGCTTGAAGACTGCACCTGGTCAAATTCGGGCACTTCAGGCGTCGGTCCATCGCCACCGGTCTCCCAAGAGCTTTGATAAATCATCCCGTCGACGACGATCGCCGGGCTCTTGGATTGCCACGACATGCCGCCGAACCACCAGAGCTTTTCGCCGGTCGCAAAGTTGTAGGCCACCGTGACGTAAGAACCCGGAATGATCATTTCGACGGGACCGTTCTTGGGCCGATAGAACGTCGGAATCGCATAACCGCGGGTGACTTCGGGACGTTCTACTTTGTACTTCACCTTCCCGGTTTTGGCGTCGGCGGCTACTAAAAACGAGTTCGTGTCCTGATCACAAATCAACACCACTGTTCCGTCAGCCACGACAGGGGACGACCCATGACCGTTCGGATTATTGAACGGGCCAAGGGGCATCTGCCAGAGCGGCTTGCCCTCGACGGTATAGGCCAGCAGGCCGAAATCGCCGAAAAACGAGAAGAGTCGTTGGCCGTCGGAAGCCGGGGACGGGGAGGCCGCCGTGTTCGTTTTCTGGAAGCTTTCTTTACGCGGCCGCGGCGCCTCTTGCCGCCAAAGCTCCTTGCCGGTTTCTCGGGCCAGCGCGATCGTCCATAGCTTCTCGCCCTCCACCGCAGTGACGAAGATCCGGCCGTCGACGACGATCGGCGAAGAGTGACCCGGAGGTAGCGGCGCGTGCCAAACTACGTTTTTCTTCGGCCCGAACTCGGTGGGAAGCTTGTGACCTTCGCTGATCCCCAGCGCCTCCGGACCCCGGAATTGGGGCCAGCCGGCAAACGCCAGCAGTAAGAGCCAGGTCATTTAGACTCCTTGGCAAAGCAGTAAAGATGTTCATGAGTGCGAAGGAATATGCGGCCATCGAGGAAGGCCGGGGTAGCATTCACGGTCTCGTTCATCGCATTAATCTGCAACACCTTCCAGTCGGCACCGGTCTGGACCACCGCCACTTTACCCTCGTGGGAGATCGCGTACAGCTTATCGCCCGCGATCACGGGCGAAGCATAGTAGTCGCCGGGCGCACCCGTTAGGCGGCCCTGCTTCAACACCGCGCCGGTCTTGGCATCGAGTGCGGTCAAGATTCCGCTCTCTTTGACGAGGTAAAGAATGCCGTTGTGCAGGAGGGGCGATGGAACATTCGGCAGCGACTTGTAATAGCGCCACAGGAGGTTGGACTGGGTCATATCGCCCTTTCCCCCGAGCTTGATGGCCGAAACCGAGTTCACCGCTTGGCGGCGCGTCTGGTACATGCGCCAATCCCGATCCTCCATAAAGCCGGTCCGATCGAGGTCCATCGCAGACCACTCTTTCGTCAACCGCTTGTCGGTGATCTCAGCCTCTGAAAGCTTGCCGTCCTTATTCGTATCCCACTTAGCGAGAGCGTCGGCGAAGGGTGGCACTTCTTCCTGCTGACCTGTGTCCGAGTTACCCGCCCAGCCGAGCACGTACACGACGCCATCCCCGATAACCGGAGTTGGCTTCAACTGCCAGGTCAAGCCCCCCACCCACCAGATCGGTTCCCCGGTCGCGACGGAGTAAGACACCAGTTGATAGCTGCCCGCGACGAGTACTTCGGCGGTCCCACTGAGCACCGGCGTCGCGAAGCCGCGCGCGACGTCGGGTCGCTCGCGCCGCCATTTTTGCTTGCCGGTATCTTTGTTCAGACCAAGAAAGAACGAACCGCTTTCGGCATCGCACAACATCAGGAGGGTATCGCCGGACAGCACCGGCGACGCCCCCATGCCGAACGGATTATTGAACGGGCCAAGCGGCATCCGCCACCGTTCTTTGCCTGCCGCATCGTAGGAGATCAGCCCGAACTCGGTGAAAAACGCATAGACGTTGGTGCCATCGGTGACCGCGCTAGGGCTCGCCGCCGAGTTCTCTTTGTGGTACTCGGCCTTGCCCGAGCGGGGTAGGACGCGACGCCAACGTTCGACTCCGGATTTGCGGTCGAGCGCAATGATATATAGCGATGTTTTGTCGAAGCCGGTTAGAAAAATTTGTGACCGTGAAAAAACCGGCGAGCTGTGACCCAGGGGAAGAGGCGTTTTCCAAGCCATATTCTGGCCGGGGCCGAACGCCAGCGGCAGATTCGCTTCCGTCGATAGGCCGGTGGAGTTTACGCCGCGAAACTGGGGCCACTCCTCTGCGGAGAGTGTTGAGACAAGGGTGAAGAGAAGAAAGGCAACGCTTCGCATAGTCTGCTCATGATATCGAAGTCAGAACGACAAACGGACGCCGAGCGAGGCGTTGAACCCGGGCGCGTCAACGCCGGACCCATGAATGCGGTAGTTGCGATCGGCCAAATTAGCTAACCCGCCGTAGAGGGTCCACCGTTCTCCCAACGGGAGCATCCCTCGCAGTTCGACCGTCGCCCAACCCGGGGTATTGCTATATAGCGGTACCCGAACCGAGTCGGCGACACCGGGCAGCACCCGGTTCTGAATCTGCAGCAATGTCTCACCAAGTCGCGGTGCCCGTGCCCCGTTGAAGAAGTCCGCAATGTCACTGCGCCGACGAGAGCCGCCGATCCGTTCGTCGTCGATGTCTCCCCCGTTCAAACGTTCCTGCGCCCCGCTGGCGCGGACTACTCCTTCTACCCACCAGTGGCGCCCGTAGCGCAGCGCAAGCTCTCCCTGCTGCGGCGGAAGCCGCCGTATATTCCGGTTGGGCGAGAGGTCTCGCCCGAGTAAATAGGAGTAATTCGCCGTGAGGCGCCACCGCGAACTGAAGTCGGTCCGCCACAAACTTTCGAGGCCCCAGTAGCGCGCCGCGCCGTCGTTGACGAACGCCTTCACGGCTCGAGAATCGAAGCCGGTCGCGACGGTGACGACGCCTTGCACGCGCTGAGCGGCCGTAGGAGCGATCGGCGAAACCGCGATTCCGGCCAGGGCGGCCGGAACGGCATTGGCCGGGAAGAGCAGCGTCCTCCGGGCGATCGGGTCCGATAGGGCGGAGTCGAAAAACTGCACGCGCCCACCATGGCGCTTAGAGCGCCACTGCAACCCGGCCTCCAGATTCCGTAGGGTTTCGACGGTCAAAGCCCGCACGGCCGCGCCCTTCGATAGTGCGCCTTCCCCGGCCGAGTCCGCCAGTAAGGGACGGGCCACCAGCGCCTCAACGGCCGGAATTTCATAGCCTAGATCGTTCAACCCAATCGATCCGAGGTCGTTCAAATTCGGCGCTCGAAAGCCGCGACTACCGGTGAGATGCAGGCCCAGGGAAGGGGTGATCCGATAGGACACAGACCCATGACCGGTCCAATCGGCGAACGATCGATTCGTGTAGTTGATGCGGGTATAGCGCAGGCCATAACCGAGGCGAAGGCGAGCCGGCAGCTCGGTGGTTCCCTGGACAAAAGTCCCTCCGCTGCGATAGGACGCGTTGTCGGGATATAAAGGGCGCACCGCCAGATTGTTCACCGTTCGCTGCGAACGAATCCGCTCGTCGTAGAGTTCACCTCCGAAGGTGATCAGCGTATGCGAACCAACGTGGGTAACGCCTTGGCCGGAGTAGCCGTAGGCGTTCACGCGGTTGAACTCCCGGGTGACTGGATCGGTCGCCCGCAGATTCTGGCGAACCCCGCCGTCCCTTTGCGAGTTGATCGAAAATCGGGCCGAAAGCGTATCGAAGGGGCCAGCCTGGACCTTCTCATACCGGACATACGCCAAGTCCAAAAGCTGCGGGGTAAGCTCGCTCGTCAACCGTCCGAGGCCACCCCAGAGGTCTTTGTAATTGCGCACACCCCAAAGCTCGCCGCGCTGGTACCAGCCGGTTAGCGACTGCGTCGCCGAAGGTCGAAGGGCGAACTTCCCGTGAGCACCCGCTTGGGTATAAGCAGTATCCGGCAACCGGCTACCCAGCAGACTTTTCACCTGCTCCCGGTCGAACCCATATAGCCGAGTGAGGACATTGTGGGAGTCGTAACCGCCCCCCGCCCGCAAGTCGTTATGGCGGCTGCCTGCCCCGCCCAACAAGAGGAACAACTTCGTCGAGCTGTGGGTAATCTCCCCGGCCAGTCCGCCGCTGAGGTCCGCCGTATAACCGTCAAGATTCAGGCGTCCAGCCCAACGCGGAACCTCAGTAAACCGGTTCGGGCGAGAAAGCATTTGAATCGTTCCGCCGAGCCCATCAGAGCCGTATTGGGTCCCGCTCGGGCCCAGCATTGCCTCCACATGGTCGGCCTGGCTCGGTTCCAGATAAGCGAGGTATTGGTTCGGGCCGCTTCGGAAAGTGGAGTTATTAAAGCGTACCCCGTCGACCAAGTTCAGAACCTGATACCCAGTCAGCCCTCGCAAAAACGGCGACACTTGGCCGGGCCCGGTTTGCTGCAAATGCACATTTGGTTGTGCTTCGAGCGCGTGCGCTACGGTAGGGCCACTTCGCTCTCCGACCAGATTCACCTGTGGCGAGTCGGCCGCATCCACGGCGGCGCCACGCACCGCCGTTACCGTTACCCGCGAAGCCGGCACCGGACGAGCGTCTGCCGGCGCGTCCGGGAAGATATACTCACCGGTCGCACTGGTCGTCGTCTCGGCAAGGATCGCCCCAGTCGGCGAAGTGAGCAGGACCCGGGTAAACGGCGCATCCTGCAACTTCCCTCGCAACTCTGCAGCCAGCACCGGCAGGGCCATTGCGGCCAGCAGAAATAAACGCATACGGTCAGTATCGCCTATCAAGATTGCAGCTTCGTTACGGTGCCGACAGCTGAAACGCCGCCATTTCGCGGGTGTTTCGCACAAAAAGCCGGCCGTCGGCGATGGCCGGCACATTCCACGTTTTCCCGTCGAGCGCATTGAACCGAGCCACCTCTTCATGGGCCGTTGGAGTCGCTTTCACGAGCGCGATATCACCCTGCTCGGTAGTCACGATTAGGTGCCCATCGGCTAACAGCAGTTGCCCGTAACCGTATCGCCCGCCCTTCCACTTTTGTTCGCCTGTCTTCGCGTCGACACACGCCAAAATCGCCTCGTCCAGGCCATACAAATAGCCTTCATGCAGGACCGCGGTCGAGAACTTCGTTTTCAATTTTTTGTTCTGCCAAATCGTCTTCGTCGATCCGTCGGCGGCCACTTCGACGAGCGCCGTCCCGTGGTCATAGCCCGACGCAATCATGAATTGATTCGGCCCGGTCACTACCGGCGAGGAACTGTTGATGTCGTACTGAGTCTTCCACTCATGCTCCCAAAGCAACTTTCCATCGGCGGGGTTCAGCCCGACCACGCGAGTCCCGGTCGTCGTCACGATCTGGCGCTGCCCGTTCAGCGTCGCCAAAATCGGCGAGGCGTACGCGGCCTTTTCACTCAGCGCCCCCCAAACCTTCGCTCCCGTAGCTTTGTTGTACGCGACGATACTCTTGCCCTGGGGCCCGCCCGGCTGCACAACCACGAGGTCATCCACAATCAGCGGCGAGGCCGACATCGCCCACGGAAGGTTCTCCGCGTTGTTGTCGGTCAAAATATTCTTTTCCCAAACCAGCTTCCCGGACTTCCCGTCGAGCACCACCAAATGCCCCTCCGCGCCGAGCGAGTAGAGCTTCCCGTCATGCCAAGTGGGCGTCGCGCGCGGACCCGGTCCTCCCAACGACTCCTGAAAATCGGCGTCGTAACGGTGCGTCCAAATTTCCCGCCCGGTGGCCGCATCGTAGGCCGCCACCACCTCTTGCGCCTTCCTCTGTTCAATCGTGAAGGCGAGGCCGTTGGCTATGACGAAACTGGCCCATCCCCCGCCAATCGGCTGCTTCCACAATTGCTTCAACTTCCCGCCCGGCCAGGCCGTCATAATTTTTGTCTGCGCGTAAACCCCGTCCCGCTTCGGCCCCCGGAAGTCCGTCCAATACGGTGGCTTCGCCTCGGCAGCGGCAGTCGGTTCGACCACTACGGCGGCTGCTGGGGGCGCGGCGGCGCGGCTCTCCTCAACTTTCTTGTAATGTTTTTCCGGCTCATCGAATTTCACCCGGGCTGGCACTCCGCTGCCATCCATATCCACCCGGGCACCGAAGATACCGAACATTACAGCCGCCACACCGGCGACGCCGGCGAGGGCAAGAACAGTCGGTCGAAAAATCCGCGTCATCCGTGAGACCATCTCATCAGAATAAGATATATGGCAATGAGTACCGCGACCCAACCCGATCTTTTTGCAAGAGTCACCGCGAACAAGGAGCGCCTTGACGCCCATGTCCGCGAAATCGTTCAATGGCACTTTAACCCCGAAACTGGTTGCCCGTTTTGGTTGAACTGGGCCCAGGAGGCCGGCTGGGACCCCCGGAAGGAAGTTAGTTGCTACGAGGATCTCGAGAGATTCGGCAACTTCTCCGACGATGAGCTCCGCGGGGGGCCCGTTAGCCGTTGGATTCCGAAAGGCTTGGCCCATCGGCCGGTGTACGTGTTTGAGACTGGCGGATCCACTGGCATCCCCAAGTCCCGCGTGCAGATGGACGACTTCCGGATCGACTACGAGAACTTCTCCGAGACCCTACCGGACGAGTCGTTCCCGAAGGGTTCCGACTGGCTGATGCTGGGACCGAGCGGCCCGCGCCGTCTTCGGCTGGCGGTTGAACATCTGGCGCAACATCGCGGCGGCATTGCCTTTTCTGTTGACCTTGACCCCCGCTGGGTGATCAAGCTGATCAAGCGCGGCCAACTGCAGGAGGCGGAACTCTACAAGCAGCATTGCGTGGACCAAGCCCTGACGATCCTGCGAGCCCATGAAGTAAAGTGCATGTTCACTACGCCGAAGCTGCTCGAAGCACTCTGCGAAAAAATTAATCTCGAGAAGGCCGGCATAAAAGGCGTCTTCTGCGGCGGGACCGAAATGACCCCGCAGTTCCATCGCTTTGCGGTGGAGGAGTTGCTGGGACCGAACGTCTATTTCGCTCCCACCTACGGCAACACCCTGATGGGCTTGGCGACCCACCGCGCACCAGAGCCCGAAGATAACTGGGCGATTATCTACTACCCGCCGGCTCCCCGCGCCATGCTCGAAGTGGTCGAATTCGACGACGCAACGAAACTCGTCGACTACGGAAAGACCGGTCGCGTCCGCCTGACCACGCTAACTAAAGAGACCTTCATCCCCCGCTTCCTCGAACGCGACGAATGCGAACGCGAAGCCCCCTGCGAGCAGTACCCCTGGGATGGCGTTCGCAACGTCCGGCCTTTCTCGCGCTTCCAGAAGTCCGTGGTCGAGGGGGTCTATTAACCCATGCTCCACCTTCCCATTTTGCGCTACGGCAAGCCGTACCGCAGTGTCGACGTCGCGACGGCGATTCATTACCGCACCCGGCAACCGTATGTCGAAGTCAGTCAAGCCAACGTAGGGCTCATTCGGCGCGATCTGATGCAGCAGCATGAGGCAGCAGCCATTTTGCAAGGCTTTACCACTCGGGAACTGATTGCGATGGCGGGCAAAGCCAGCGGTTATTTTCTGAATGACGACCTGCCGCAATCTCCGCAGGAGTTCGTCGAATCCGTGTCCGCAACGACCGGCCTGCCGTGGGTCATGGTCCGCCGCAACATGGACAAAATTGCCGGTGTGCTTGCTTCGATGGAAACGGTTCTGATGGGTCTCACCCGGCTCCCCGATCTCGACATGCTTGACACGGGCCGCGGTGAGATGGACGGTCGCGCGCTCAGCTTCTTCCCCCGGGGTGATTCGATGGGCGTCATCCTTCCGTCGAACTCGCCCGGCGTGCACTCGCTCTGGGCTCCGGCCATCGCGCTGAAAACGCCGCTGTTCCTCAAGCCCGGCAGTTCGGAACCCTGGACGCCATATCGCATTATTCAGGCCTATATTAAGGCCGGCGTTCCGGCCGAAGTGTTCGGTTACTATCCCACCAGCCACGCCGGCGGCGCCGAGATTCTCCGTGGCACGGGTCGTGGGATGCTCTTCGGCGACGTCGCCGCAGCGAAAGCCTGGAGCGGCGATCCTCGGATCGAAATCCACGGCCCCGGCTATTCGAAAATCATCCTGGCGGACGATGGCGCGGCGAATTGGGAGAAGTATCTTGACCTGATGGTGGACTCGGTAGCGAACAACTCCGGCCGCTCCTGCGTCAACTGCTCAAGCATTTGGACCACCGGTGATGGACGGCAATTGGCCCAGGCGCTCGCGGAGCGTTTGGCAAAAATTAAACCCACCTCCGAGGATGATCCTAACGCCACAATCGCCCCTCTCGCCAACCCGGATGTGGCCAAACGCATCAGCGCCATGGTGGATAGCGAACTGGATGGTGACGCTGTAGACCTGTGTGCCAAGGTGCGCGGCAGCGAACGCGTGGCCGTCTATGAAGGGTGCACCTACCTGCTTCCGTCGGTCATCCACGTCTCGTCGAAAGAGCATTCGATGGCCAACCGCGAATTCGGCTACCCCCACGTCAGTGTGGTCCAAGTGGAACCGCATGATCTGCCCCATTGCCTCGGGCCCACGCTCGTCTGCACGGCGCTTACCAACGACGCCAAACTCCACCAGCGACTGCTTGCCAATCCGCACATCGGCCGGCTGAACCTGGGGGCTATTTCGACCATGAAGATTTCGTGGGATCAACCTCACGAGGGCAATCTGTTCGACCACCTGTACTCGCGACGAGCCTTCCAAGCGGTGCCCGAACTGGTGGGTTAGTTGAAGATCGTTTATATCACCGCAGGGGCCGCCAACATGTACTGCGGCTCCTGCATGCGGGACAACGCTCTGGCCGGTTCGCTGAAAGCTGCCGGCCACGACGTGGTCCTTGTCCCCGTCTATACACCCACCCTCACTGACGAAGCCAATCACAGTCTAAACCGTGTTTTCTTCGGCGGCGTCAGCGTTTATCTCCAACAGAAGTCCGCCCTTTTCCGTCACACGCCCAAATTCCTCGATAAACTGTGGGACTCCGATACAGCACTCCGTCTCGCTTCTCAACGCTCTGTCGGCGTCGACCCCAAGTTCCTGGGTGAAATGACCGTTTCCATGCTCGAAGGCGAGCACGGACCGATTAAAAAAGAGTTTGAAAAGCTCTGCGATTGGCTCGTTACGGAGCCGGAGCCCGACGTGATTAGCCTGCCGTTCGCGCTTCTTATTTCTTTCGCCGAACCGATGAAGCGCGTCACCGGCGCGCCTGTCGTACTGACTCTGCAAGGCGAAGACCTCTTCCTCGACGGCCTCGCGGAGCCGTGGCGCTCTCGCAGCATGGAACTCATCCGCGCCAAGATTCAACACGTCGACGCCTTCATCGCGACCTCTGACTACTACGCTCGCTACATGACGGCTTACTTCGGCCTTCCCGCCGATAAGGTCCACGTTGTCCCTCTGGGCATTAACTTCGAAGGTCTCGCCCCGGCCGAGAAAACCCACTCCGGTTTCCGCGTCGGCTTCTTCGCCCGCATTGCCCCGGAAAAGGGTCTTCACAATCTCGTCGAGGCCGTCCAAAAGCTGGATGGGGTGGAACTCCACGCCGCCGGCTACAATCTTCCCGAACACCGCGAATACCTCGCCAAATACGCCCCTTTCATCCACTATCACGGCTCCCCTGACCGCGACGGCAAGGCCCGTTTTCTCCAAAGCGTCGACGTACTATCTGTCCCCACCGACTACGTCGAACCGAAAGGCTTCTCGATCCTCGAAGCCTGGGCCTGCGGCCTTCCCGTTATCCAGCCGGCTCACGGAGCGTTCCCCGAGATGATCGCGAAAACCGGGGGCGGGCTTTTATTTCCCCCGGGTAATACCGTTGAGCTAGCCGCCGCCATCGCGACCCTGCGCGACGATCCCGCCCTGCGGCAAGACCTCGCCGCCCGCGGCTTGGAGGGCGTCCATCAGCACTATTCGATGGAGGCCATGACGCAGGCGGCGCTGTCCGTTTACCATAGAGTCGCGTGATCAATCTCAGTCAAATCGCCAAGGTATACTCTACGGCCGCTGGTCAGTTGCCCGTTCTCGAAGCCGTCGATCTTAAGATTCTCCCCGACGATCGGGTGTCCATCGTCGGTCCTTCCGGCAGCGGCAAGAGCACCTTGCTTCATATCCTCGGCCTGCTCGACACACCTACCTCCGGCACCCTGGAATTCGACGGCCAGTGGCCCCTCGAACTCGATGAAGCGGCTCAAGCTCGATTCCGCAACGAAAAAATCGGTTTCATTTTTCAGGACCACTGCCTGCTCCCTCAATGCACGGTTCTCGAAAACGTTCTTACTCCCACTCTGGTCGGTAAACCGGACCCCGCGGCTAAAGATCGCGCCCGGGAACTCCTCCGTCGCGTCGACCTAATCGCTCGCCTGCAGCACCGGCCCGCCGAACTTTCGGGCGGTGAAAAGCAACGAGTCGCCATCGCTCGGGCGTTGATCCGCCAGCCCAAACTCCTACTCTGCGATGAACCCACCGGCAACCTGGACGAACGTACGGCCGCCGAAGTAACGGACCTCCTCCTTGAGCTCCAACGCGAGGCCGGCAACATTATCGTCATCGTTACCCACAGTAAAACCCTGGCCCAGAAGATGGACCGACGGTTCGCGATGGTCAACCGCCGCCTCGAAGAAGCCCTCTAATGCTGCGAAATCTTCAATGGTTTTGGCGAACGAACTTAGCCGTGGTTTTCGGCGTGGCCATCGCCGTGGCGGTCATGATCGGCTCGCAAATCGTCGGCGACTCGGTCCAGGCCTCGCTCCGCGAACTTGCCCTAGCCCGCCTCGGCCGCGTTGAT
>JBKJLJ010001024.1:0-5784 GCA_046597015.1 Bryobacteraceae bacterium | reverse complement strand
CTCGAGCCCATTTGCGGGCCGGTAGGCTTCGGCTTCGAACTCCGGTCCTGCCGCACCTTTTGTCCAGGCGTGATTCCCATGGGTTCTGTCAGAACCCATTCGCCGATCTTGAGATCCCCTGAAATCGCGATCAAGGCGGATCGCGGGCTGCTGGGCTGGGACGAAAGGAATGGAGCAGCGCATATTATTGACGCGCTCAGGGCAAACCCGGTACGGACACAGCTTCGAAACAAGCGCATTGTATTCATCAACGATTTCTTGAGCCCGACTATAGCTCCATCATCTTTTTCTTTTTCGTACTTGCCTCAGTTCAAGTCGTGGCTGGGCAGAGCTTCAGATTGGTATTGCATCGCCCTGAAACGGAGGGAGCACGCCGAGGGCCGATCAAAATGTTGGCCCAGGTACGTGAGGACATGAGTGTCGGCCTCGCGTTCTGACCTGACCGATCCGACCCTATCAGGTCACCTGACCGAGGGCGGTCGGTATGAGAAGCTCAGGATGTGGCGGCGGGCCACTCGAAAGAAAGACGCAGACGATGGCGTTTCAATTGCACTCAAATCGAAGAAGGTCACGGATAGTACAGTGTCTAGAATTGCAAGAAGGTCTCTGCTCAAGGCGTTGCCGTTCGTGGTGCCCGCTCTTTCTCGTCCGGTTGCCCAGGCGCAAGACGCCGACCCAGTTCCTGCTATCCAACTGGAGGCACGCCAGGAATGGGTGACTCTCGGCGACCGGGCAGCCCTCGCGTTTGCCTATTCGCAGCGCGTCCCTGGCCCGGCAATGGAACTCAATCCGGGCGAAAGAGTGGTCATCGATTTTCGTAACGCTCTGCCCGAGGCTACGAATTTGCACTTCCACGGCTTACACATTCCGGCGACCGGCAGCGCCGACAATATGATGATCCGCGTCGGCTCCGGGGCCGCGCAGACCTATGATTTTACCCTCCCAGCCAATCATCCTGACGGCACATTCTGGTACCACCCCCATCTTCACGGAGCCGCAGCCAAGCAAGTCTCTCGCGGGCTGGCAGGCCCCATTATCGTCAGAGGGGCACTCGATCAGATTCCCGAAATCGCGGCGGCGCCGGAAGCGCTCTTCTTTTTGCAGGACTTCACTGTATCGGCCGGCGGTCAGTTTGCAGAGCCAAGCATGATGGCGCGCATGAATGGCCGGGAGGGATCGCTCATCACGGTGAACGGTGCCGCGAATCCGATATTCAACGTCGAGGAGCAAGGGTGGTTGCGGCTCCGCATGGTGAATGCTTCCGCGTCCCGGTATTACCGTGTGCGACTAGACCAGCATCCCTTTCACGTCATCGCGACGGATGGCGGGGCCATTGGGTCGCCCGTTGCCATGGAAGAACTGCTCCTTGCTCCAGGGGAACGGATCGAAGTTATGATTCCCGGCAACCGCCCCGCGGGGGAATATGCTTTCTGGAACATGCCCTATAACCGGGGCGGCGGCAATAACGCGCCGCGCGCAATCCAGCTTGCCTCCCTGCGCTACGAAGGAACGGCGGAGAACCCCTGGACGCTTCCGGGCAAGCTGGTCGAGATTGATCCCCTTCCGTCTCCGACGATGAAACGAAGCTTCCGGCTGGGCGAGAGCATGATGAACTTCACGATCAACGGGCGAGCTTTCAGTGAAAGCCGCATCGATACCCGCGTGAATCTGGATTCGGTGGAAGATTGGGAGTTCGTCAATCCAACCAACATGGATCACCCCATTCACATCCATACCAACCCTTTTCAGGTCCTGGACCCCAACGGAAATCCGATTCCGGTTTGGAAGGATACGGTAAATGTCCGTGCTAACTCCACGCAGACGCTGCGCATTGCCTTTCGCGATTTTGAGGGAGTCAGTCTCTACCATTGCCACATTCTGGACCATGAAGATCTGGGGATGATGGGAACTGTCGAGATTGGCCGTATCGCTTGACGGCTAGATTCAACTGGAGATTTCTTGGGCAGCGACGGCCCCGTCTGAGATAGCCTTATCAAAGGAAACCAGAAGCCCATGCTACTTCCCCTTTTTTTACTCGCCGCGGAATGGACCCAACCCACGGGAGGGCCACCCAACCGTCAACCGCAACTTGCCGCGCAGGGTGCCGAGGTAGCAATGGCCTACGGTGCGGGTGATTCGATCTTCTTCACAGGGTCGAAGGACTCGGGCAAGACATGGTCAAAGCCAGTGCTTGTATCCAGCGAAGGGAAACTCTCCTTGGGTATGCGGCGTGGGCCCCGCATCGCGATCTCTAAGGGGGCGATCGTGATCTCGGCCGTCTCCGGCGAGAAAGGGCGCGGCGCCGATGGGGACGTACTGGCCTGGCGGAGTACGGACAAGGGAAACACCTGGTCCGCTCCGAAGCGGGTGAACGATGTTGCCGCCTCGGCGCGCGAAGGTTTGCACAGCATGGCTTCCGGCGGTACGGACACGCTCTTTGCGACGTGGCTCGATCTCCGCGAAAAGGGGACCAAGATCTATGGGTCGGTGTCGGTAGACGGAGGCCTGAACTGGTCTCCCAACCGGCTCGTGTACGAGTCGCCTTCCGGATCGGTTTGTGAGTGTTGCCACCCGACGGCCATGGTCGATGAGCGGGGCGGAATTGGGGTGATGTTCCGCAATGCGCTCGATGGCAATCGCGACATGTACCTGGTACGTTCCGGGGACGGCGGGAAGACTTTTGGCCGAGCGGAAAAGCTGGGAAGCGGCACCTGGAAGCTGAACGCCTGCCCGATGGACGGCGGGGCTTTCGTTTTGAACTCCAAGACGACGAGTGTGTCCGTATGGCGGCGGGAAGGCAACCTGTATTTCTCGAAGGGTCCCGATGAAGAGTTGCTTGGATCGGGCAAGCAGCCGGTGATTGTGGAGACAGCGAAGGGTGCCTTGATCGCTTGGACCGAAGGCAAGACGATCCGATGGAAGGACGCAAAGGAACCAGTGGTGAATACACTTTCCGAAGAGGGAACCTTCGTCAGCTTGGCCGCATTGGCGGATGGCGGCGTTCTGCTCGCGGCGGAACGCGATGGCGTGATCTTCGTACGGCGATTGAATTAGGCTTCAGAGGCCGGTATTGGTTAGCGCTTTGAGCTTGGCGGTTTCTGTTCAAGCAGCGTAATGGCTCTGTTCCGCGAGGTCGAAATGCGGCCGCGGCGGAACAGGGAGGCTGGAGCCTGGTGCCACAACGATTAGGACCTCAACGTGCATCACGGTTAGTAGGCTCAGGAAGCCGGTTGAATTGTTGAAGGGCGAGCCACTGTGAATTGGTGCCATCCCGCGACGAGACAATCAACCCTCTGGGCAAAAACCAAAATGGCCCCGACTCTGACCGAAAACCTGAAGCCCAGCGAGCAGACCGTTGACCCCGTTTGCGGGATGACCGTTGATCCGCTCACCGCCAAGTTCCATTTCGACTCTGGCGGCGTGACCTATCACTTTTGTAGCGCGGCCTGCCAAGAGCGTTTTCGGAAAGTTCCGGCGTCGTTTCTAGAAGCGGCACCCGAGCCAACCGCTACCGAAAAGCTGCTTGAGTACACCTGCCCCATGCACCCGCAAGTATCGAATCCAGGGCCGGGCGCTTGCCCGATTTGCGGAATGGCCCTCGAACCGCGCGAGGCTTCGATCTCCGACGACACGCAGGGGGCGGAACTTCAGGATATGCAACGCCGGTTCTCCGTGTGCCTGATCCTGACCGTCCCGGTGCTCCTTTCGGCCATGCTCCACATGCTGCCCTTCCACTCCCTGGCAATGCTTCTAGCGGGGCAGACAAGGTTGATGGTGGAGCTCGCGCTTTCCACCCCGGTGGTGCTCTGGGGTGCTTGGCCGTTCTTCCAGCGTGCCTTTGTCTCTATTCGCAATCGCAGCCTGAACATGTTCACGTTGATCGCGTTGGGTGTGGGCGCAGCCTATGGCTTCAGCGTCTGCGCCGCTTTGCTTCCTAACCTTTTCCCGGTAAGCCTTCGCTTGCCCGACGGAACTTTGCCCGTCTACTTCGAGGCGGCGGCCGTGATCGTGACCCTGGTTCTGCTTGGTCAGGTGCTCGAACTCAAGGCGCGCAGCCAAACGGGAGCAGCGATTAAAGCGCTGCTCGGTTTAGCGCCCAAGACGGCCCAATTGATCGGGGCCGATGGTACCGCGCGGGGGGTGGGAGTCGAAAGCGTAAAGAAGGGTGACCGGCTCCGGATTCGACCCGGCGAAAAGATGCCGGTGGATGGGAAGGTAGTCGAGGGGATTAGCCGGGTGGATGAATCGATGATCACGGGCGAACCCATGCCGGTTGAAAAGGGAGTGGGTGACCGGGTGACGGGCGCCACAATCAACGGCACCGGTAGTCTGATTGTCGAAGCCGAACGCGTCGGGAGTGACACGCTCCTGGCGCAGATTGTGCGACTGGTTGCGGACGCGCAACGGAGCCGGGCGCCGATCCAGAAGCTGGCGGACACGGTGGCTGGCTATTTCGTTCCCGTCGTGATGGCAATCGCGGCTGTCACTTTTGGCGTTTGGTTCTTCTACGGTCCGGCGCCGGCGCTTGCCCACGCCGTGATCAATGCGGTGGCCGTGTTGATCATCGCCTGCCCCTGCGCCTTGGGGCTCGCGACCCCGTTGTCCATTATGGTCGCGACGGGCAAAGGAGCTTCCGCAGGCGTTTTATTCCGAAATGCCGAGGCGATTGAGACTCTTCAGAAAATCGACACGCTCGTCGTGGATAAGACGGGCACTCTTACCGAAGGGAAGCCTAGAGTCGTGGCGACGCAGGCGGCACCGAGGCAGGACGAAAAGTCCCTTTTGAGTTTGGCGGCGGCGGTCGAGGGAAATAGCGAACATCCGGTTGCGGCCGCTATTGTGAAAGCGGCGCGCGAGCAGAAGGTGACGATTCCTGGTGCTTCCGCCTTCACTTCGGTTACGGGGAAAGGGGTGCGAGCGACGGTCGAGCATCGGCAGATCAGCGTCGGAAATCCGGCGATGATGACGGACCAGACCGTCGATTGGCAAAGCTTCGAAGCCAAAGCCGACGAACTGAGGCGACTTGGTCAGACGGTGGTTTTCGTTGCATCTGATCGTGAAATGGTTGGGCTGATCGGGGTGGCGGATCCGATCAAAGAAAGCTCGCAGGAGGCCCTGAATGGGTTGCGGAAAGATGGGATCAAGGTCGTGATGTTAACAGGCGACAATAAGACGACCGCCGATGCGGTGGGCTCGCAGTTGGGCATTGACGAGGTGATTGCGGGGGTGCTTCCCGATCAAAAGAGCGCCAAAGTTCGGGAACTGAAGGCGCAGGGGAAGATTGTGGCTATGGCTGGCGACGGCATTAACGATGCTCCGGCGCTGGCGGAAGCGAACGTGGGGATCGCGATGGGCACGGGGTCAGATGTGGCGATGGAGAGCGCAAGCGTAACGCTCGTGAAGGGCGATCTGCGAGGGATTGCCCGGGCGCGAAATCTAAGCGGCGCCACGATGAGGAACATCCAGCAGAATCTGGTGTTCGCCTTTCTCTACAACGCCCTCGGCGTTCCGATTGCGGCGGGCGTTCTTTATCCGGCTTTTGGTGTCACCCTGAGCCCAATGCTCGCGGCCGCCGCGATGAGCGTTAGTTCCGTTTCCGTCGTGTTGAACGCTTTGCGGTTGCGCACTGCGAAAATCTAGCGATTCTGGGCGAGTCGCCTCAGTGGTGTTGAGGCCTCAACAACGCGGTTCATAACGCCGCTTCCTTCATGATTCTGAGCTTTGTGGCTTCAACTTCCCGCGTCAGCTTCTGAGGAACCGCGCACAACGGACTCGCTACGGCAC
>JBKJLJ010000975.1:0-8214 GCA_046597015.1 Bryobacteraceae bacterium | reverse complement strand
AGCCGATCGCGCGAAGATTGCCGATTCTGGCTCATCATAATCACCGGCGCCTGCATCGCCGCCACACAACTCAAAACCAAATTCAGCAAAATGAACGGATACGGATCAAACGGCACCCCCTCCATCAGGTTCATCCCGATCCACACCGCCATCGAACCCAAAAACAAACCCAAAAATTTCCAACTGCCCCCAAACGAAGCCACCTGATCGGCCACCCGCTCCCCAAACGTCAGTTGCCCGGAATACTCCTCATGTACGTCGCGCGCAATCGTGTTCTGGCTCAGCAACGCCGCCACCACCGCTCGTTCCCGGTCGTCTAACTTCTCAATCTGCGCAATCAGTCTCGTCGTATCCATACCCCATCTTCCTCTATACCCGATATCCTGGTAGAGTGTCCGCTCACTCCCCCTCCAAGGCCAGTCTCGCCGCCCTCTCTCTCGGAACTCTCGGCATAGTCTTCGGCGATATTGGCACCAGCCCCCTCTACACGCTTAAAGAATGTCTTCACTCGGCTGGCGGTGCGCACCCCACCCAATCCGATCTCTACGGCGTTCTCTCGCTTATCTTCTGGGCCCTCGTCCTCGTGGTCAGCGTCAAATATCTCGCCTTCATCATGAAGGCCGACAATAAAGGGGAAGGCGGCATCTTCGCCCTCCTCGCCCTGGTTCCGGAAAAGCTACGCACCGCCAAGCCTGGCCGCGTCACCGTCGTCGCCCTAATCGCTATTATGGGTGCCGCGCTGCTCTATGGCGATGGCGTGATCACCCCGGCCATCTCCGTCCTCAGCGCCACCGAAGGCCTCGCCATCGCCTTCCCCGCCTCTGCCCCGCTGGTCGTGCCCCTCAGTTGTGCCATTCTCATCGCCCTGTTCGCCATTCAAAGCCAGGGTACCGGCGCCGTCGGCAAACTCTTCGGCCCCATCATGGTCGTTTGGTTCGTCACGATCGGAAGCTTGGGCGCCTACCACCTCAGCTTCAATCCCGAGATTCTCTGGGCGCTTTCTCCTCAATACGCTTGGGGCTACTTCGCCCATCACGGCTGGCCCGGCATGCACATTCTCGCCTCCGTCGTTCTAGCCGTCACCGGAGGAGAAGCTCTTTACGCCGATATGGGCCACTTCGGCGTTAAGCCCATTCGTCTCGCTTGGCTCTCCCTGGTCCTGCCCGCCCTCGTCCTCTGCTACTTCGGCCAAGGCGCTCACGTCCTTCGCGATCCCAGCGCCATCGCCAACCCCTTCTTCTCCCTCGTCCCTGCCGGCCCCGCCACCCTCGCCCTCGTGGTCCTCTCTAGCCTCGCCGCCATCATCGCCTCCCAAGCCCTTATCTCCGGTGCGTTCTCCCTCACCCGCTCGGCCATGCAGCTCGGCTACTTCCCCCGCGTTCGTGTCCTCCACACCGCTCACGATGTCGAAGGTCAAATCTATATCCCGATCATCAACTTCTTTATCGGCCTTGGCTCGGTGCTGCTCGTTCTGTTCTTCCGTGAGTCTCCCCGTCTCGCCGCCGCCTATGGCATCGCCGTCGCCGGCACCATGCTCCTGACCTCTATCTTGTTCTTCCTCGTCATTCGCCGAACCTGGGCCTGGCCCGCCAGTCGGGCCGTCGCGGTCCTCGTCTTGTTCCTTTTCTTCGATATCCCCTTCCTCGCCGCTAATCTGGGCAAGTTCATGGATGGCGGATATATCCCGGTTATCCTCGGCGCTCTCGTTCTGACCATCATGGTGATCTGGAACCGCGGACGCACGCTCCTCTGGTACCACAATACCCGCCGCTTTCGATCCTCCAATGCGGCCCAGGCCTGTGTCGACTCTAACCTCGCTGCCCGCGTCCCTGGCACCGCGGTCTTCCTCTCCTCCAGCCACGATGGCCTCCCGCTTCCCCTCATTCGTCACGTCGAACGAAGCCATTCCCTCCACGAAACCGTCATCCTGCTTACGATCCGCACTGCCGGTCAGCCCACCGTGGCCGAGGCCGATCGCTACTCCACCGTGAAGCTCGAACGCGGCTTCTATCGCGTCATCGTCTCCTTCGGGTTTATGGAGGATCCCAACGTCATGCCCATTCTCCGCGCCGCCGTCGCCGAAGCCGGTATCCCGTTCCCGGATGCCAAGGTCACCTACTACCTCGGCCGTGACAATCTCATCGCCTCCTCCAAGGGCCACATGGGAGCCGTCGCCGAGTCGCTCTTCTCCTTCCTGCAAAAGAACGCCATCGCCGCCGACCGCTTCTTCGGCCTTCCCCCGCGCCAAGTCGTTGAACTCGGCACGCAACTCGACCTCTAGCCCCCCGTCTCGCTCCGCCCGACGGCCACCACTTCCTGCACCGAACCGCGACCGTCAGGGAGCGGACCTTACGTCCTTACAAGCCCCTCACCCTCTCAAAAAAAACCACCTAAGCGTTCAGCCCAGCCAGATTGTCCCCAAAAATAGCCGCCGCGTCGGGGCGCGATATGCCGATCCTATCCAGCACGGCGCTCTGCTGCGCAAACACACTTTGCACCCAACCCCGTGGGAAAAATGACGAGTCCGTCCCAAACAACAATCGCTTCGCGCCAGCAACTTCCAGAGCCCGTCGAAACACCTTCTCCAGATCCAGGTCGCCCTCGTCGTACTTCGTCCAGTTATTCGAGCTCGACGTGTCCAGATACACGTTCGGACAATGGTCCACCACCATCAACGCCTCCCGGAAAAAGCCCGCCCCAAAGTGCGGAATCACAAATCGAAGCCCCAGATACCGCGACGCCACCCCATGCACATCGATCGGATTCGAAAATCGCATATCAAACAACGAAGGCAATCCCAGCTTCTTCCGAACCCCCACGCTCAGTACCCCGCAATGAATAAATACGTTCGTTCCCGGACGCGCCGCCAGCATCTCCCAAAACGCCGTCAACCGCTCGTCGGCCACCGAGTACCGATGCATCGCCGGAAACAAACATACCGTCCGCAAGCCTAAATCCAACGCCCTCGCCGTCCGCTCAAGCGTATCCGCCGCCAACGGGTTCACCAGAAAATATCCGTAAAATTTGCCCGGCCGGTGACGCAACGCACGCGCCACCGAGTCCTCATCGCCCGGCAGGCTCGCAATCAATGCCGCCGTGTCCACCCCGTGCCGATCCATCTCGTCCACCCAACGCTCGGCCAACTGCTCCGGCTCTTCCGGGGGCGCTTCCCACCCTAGCTTCGTTGTCGCTTGCGCCGGCTCCGCACCCGTCAAAAGCGCAAAAAAACGATGCGAAAAAAAATGCACATGCGCGTCCCGTACCGCCAACGGGCCCCACGAAGTCTCAATCACGGTTCGAATTCCCATCCGATCCGGTCAATTGCGTAATCCCGGCCGACAGCGCCAACTGCGTCAAACTCGCCACGTTGTTCACGTTCAATTTCTTCATCATCGTCTTTCGATAACTGCGCACAGTCTGCAATCCAAGATCCAGCATCACCGCAATGTCTTTGCTGGTCTGCCCTTCGGCCACCATCCGAAGAACCTGCAACTCGCGCGGTGACAAAGCCTCCAACACCGCCGGCAATGGCTTCGATTCTAAATCGCCCCGCTGGATCCGGTTTAAAAGCCGGTCAGAGACTTGCGGACTCAAGTACGAACCGCCCTTGCCCACCGTCCGCAACGCGTCCACCAAGTCGCTATCCGATGCCTTCTTCAATACAAACGCCCGCGCCCCGCTGCGAATCGCGCTGACCACCGAATGTTCATCGTCGTACATCGAAAGAATAATTACCCGAACCTCCGGGCAATGCCGCAGAATTTCGGTCGTGGCTTCAATCCCATTTAAACCCTGCAAACCAATGTCCATCAGTACAATGTCCGGCCGCAACTGCTTCGCCATCTGCACCGCATCGGTCCCGTTATCGGTCTCTCCGGCCACCGTAAAATCAGCGTTCTGGCGCAAGATCGCCTTGATACCGTCGCGCATGATTTTATGGTCATCGACCAGGAGTACGCTGAACGCCATGGAAAGTTAGTTTAACGATTGTACCTTGTCCAGCCGTACTTTGGATCGACATTCCCAACTGTGCGCACTTTGCCAAATACCGGCACTGCAAAAGACCCAGTCCGTTCGTCCGTTGCTCCAGGTCAAAGCCTCGTCCATCGTCTCGAACCTCCACCACGCCAGACTGCATTCGAACTTCAATCCGCTGTGCCCTCGAGTGGATAAGCGCATTTTCCAGCAACGCCGCAACGATTCGATACGCCGCATGCGCCGGTTCGTTCGGCCACCGCTCGCCCGGAGTGACCTGCAACCGAATCTTCACCCCCACCGCCTTCTCCCGTGCCCGTCCTACTAACTGCTCCAGCGCAAAACCCAGCCCCGCTCGCTCCACCACGTTCGCATGGAGAGCCTGACTAGCCGCCCGAATCCGGCCAATCACCTGTTCCAGCAAGTTCTGAATCTCGACCACCTGACCGCTCTGCTCCGCCGTCAAGTCGCTGCGCAACACATCCAGGTGCAAGCCGATCGCGCTCAACACCTGGCCTGCGTCATCGTGGAGCATCCGAGCCACTTTCGCCTGTTCGGCCTCTCGCTCCGCGAGCAGCCCTAACATCCGTTCAATGACCGGAGGCTCCAACTTTACTTCTTCCGTCCAAACGCCCGGCGAGCCGTTACGGCCACATCCGCGCCCGTCATCTTATATTTCACCAGCACCTCTTCCGGCAGTCCGCTTTCGGCATACGTGTCGTTCACCCCATGGAACTCCATCACGCACGGCGACGTCTCCGTCACTACCTGCGCCACCCGAACGCCCAACCCGGAATCCACCAGGTGCTCCTCCACGACGACGATACAACCCGTCTCGGCAGCCGCTTTGGCGATCAACTCCCGGTCGAGCGGCTTCACCGTATGCAGGTCAATCACCCGCACCGACAGCCCCTCGGACTCGAGCACTTCGGCCGCCCGCAAACACTCGGCCACCATCAGCCCGGTGCTGATCAGCGTCAAGTTGGTCCCTTCGGTCAACTGAATGCCCTTACCGATCACAAACTTCTGCTCCGGCCCGTAGATTACCGGCACCTTCACACGTCCCGCCCGAATGAATACCGGCCCCGGATGATACGCCGCCTGCTTGACGAGCGCAAACATCGAAGGCTCATCCGCCGGGCTAATCACCGTGAAGCCCGCCAACGAGCACGCTAGCGATAGGTCTTCCACTGACATCTGCGACGGGCCATCTTCGCCAATCGAAATCCCCGAATGCGTGCCCACTACCTTCAGCGGAACCCCGCTGTAAGCCACGTTCACCCGCAACTGCTCAAAACCTTTGTTCAGTACAAAAGCCGAAAACGAAGCCACAAACGCAATCTTGCCGGACGAAGCCAGCCCTGCCCCAATCGACACCATGTTCGCTTCCGCAATGCCGCAGGAAAAGAACCGTTCCGGGAACTCGTTCTTGAACAAATGCGTAAAGGTCGACTTCGAAAGATCCGCGTCGCACACCACGACGTTTGGGTTCTCTTTCCCGAGTTCCACGAGCGCCTTGCCGAACGCCTCGCGCGTCGCCGCGCCCAATTTCAATTCGTACTTGGCAGCCATTAACCGATCTCCTTCAGCGCCAGTTCAACCTCTTCTTTCGTCGGGGCCACCCCGTGATACTTGGGGTTATTCTCCATGAAGCTAACGCCCTTGCCCTTCACCGTATGCGCAATCAGGATCGAAGGCTTGCCCTTGGTCGCTTCCGCTTCCGCAAACGCCGCCTGCAGCGCCACAAAATCATGCCCATCTACTTCGATCACGTGCCATCCGAACGCCGCCCACTTATCGGCCAGCGGCTCAACGCCCATAATGTCTTTCACCCACCCATCCAACTGGATTCGATTATTATCGAGAATCGCGACGATGTTATCGACCTTGTGGTACCCGCCATACATCGCGGCTTCCCAAATCTGGCCTTCCTGAATCTCGCCATCGCCCAGGACGACGTAGGTCCGCGACGGACTCTTATCCAGCTTCGCCGCTTCGGCCATGCCCAGGCCTAGCGATAGTCCAACTCCCAGGGAGCCGGTCGATGCCTCCAGCGCCGGAATATACCGGCGGTCTGGATGGCCCTGATAAATCGAGCCGATCCGCCGCAGCGTGTTCAACTGGTCCTTCGGCGTATAGCCGGTCTCCGCCAAGACGCTGTACAGCACCGGGGCGGCATGGCCTTTCGACAAAATGAACCGGTCACGCAAAGCCCACGTGGGGTTTGCCGGGTCGTGTTTCATGACGTCGAAGTACAACGTCACCAAAATCTCTACAGCGGAAAGCGATCCGCCTGGATGGCCGCTCTTGGCGGCCCCGATCATCTCGATAATGTCCCGGCGCACTGTCCGGGCTATCAATTGCAACTCGCTGAGGTCACTCGTTCTTGTCATGCGATTTCTACCATTATAGGCGCAAATACCAACCCCTCCTTTCTAGCAGCCGCAGAACTCCCCAAGTCAACGCAAAGAATACCAAAAAGCTCGCCCACCAAGGCCCCGGAAGCATCAGTTTCACCCAATCTTCGGTCCAGCCGCCAACAATATAGGCCGCTAGAGCGTTCGTCCCCAAGGTGCGGAACACCGGAACCTGCGGATCCCACCACACAAAAAACCGGTAAATCAGCAAGCTAAAACCCGCCGAAAAGTAAAGATAACTGGCGCTCGCCGATTGTTGCGACATCGTCCACAGATCGCGCGGATGCCACGGCGGCACAAACGGCGGCGCCGCCCAAACCCCCCCGTTCGTCAGGCATGACAAACCGTACCCCACCACCACCATCACCCCGCCCCACTGCACCATTGTTTCATACGTCCCTGCCTTCCCCCACCGGCAAGCCATCGCACCCACCAGCGTCGGAATCGTCCACGTCAGGAATCCCAAAGGACCCCCGTCGATCACCTTATGGGCCCGCAACCAATCCTGCCAGAACCACGCCGACAGGCCCACGTGGAGCAGGGATGAGCAGACCAGAAAAATGGCTTGCGTTCGGATCGAAGACCGCAGCACCGGCAACACCCAAAGCGTCGTCAACGCGATATGAGTCAGGGTCTGGAACCAATACCGCCACCCGTTCACCGGCCAATACACGAGCGCCGCCACCAGCATCAGTAAAAACGCCCGGCGCACAATCCGTCCCACCGGCTTCTCCGCCCCTAACCGCAATGCAAATCCCACCGCAAAAAAGAACTGCGGCATGATCGTATCGGCGTAGCAGTTGTCGGTGTTGTTGTGCTTGAACTGCGGGTGAACTTCGCGGAATGAACCGATAAAGTTCACCAGGAACATCCCCGCTACGGTGTGGCCCCGAAACTGATCTAGTGAGGTAATCCGCAGAATCTCAATATTTTAGACCAGAGACCGGCTGAGTAAAAGTCATTCAGCTTGCGGTCCAGCGACTGCACTAAGCGCAGTCGCTCCTCGGCCGCGCTCTTGTACAGGCTGGCCTCTTGCTGCGCCTTGCGATAAAGGTCGATCATCTTTTCGAGGTCTTGAAGACGACGCTCGTTCGTCTCCCGATAGTCCGCCGCCTCTGTTTGTAAAGCGGCGCTGAGTTCGTGCATCTGGTCGATATCACGCGCCCGCTGCTCCGCCGCCGACCGATACGTGTCGCTCAGCTTTTCGAGGTCTTGAAGACGCCGCTCGTTCGCTTCCCGAGAGTCCGCCGCTACTCTTTGGAAAGTAGCGCTTAACTCGTGCATCTGGTCGATATCGCGCGCCCGTTGCTCTGCCGCCGACCGATACAGATCGGCGTCCTCCTGCGCTTTGCGGTAAAGGAGGTTCATCGTTTCGAGATCGTGCAGACGCTGCTCGTTCGCCTCCCGATAGCCCGTCACCTCTTTCTGTAAAGAAGCGCTGTGCGCGTGCATCTGGTCGACATCAAGCGCCCGTTGCTCCGCCGCCGACCGGTACATGGCGGCGTCCTGCTGCGCCTTGCGATAAAGGACGCTCATCGCTTCGAGATCTTGCAGCCGCTGCTCGTTCGCCTCCCGATAGTCCGTCACCTCTTTCTGTAACGAAGCGCTGAGCGCGTGCATCTGGTCGACATCAAGCGCCCGTTGCTCCGCCGCTAACCGATACATGTCGACGTCCTGCCGCGTCTCGCGATAAAGGTCGTGCATCTTTTCGAGGTCTTGCAGACGTTGCTCGTTCGCCTCCCGATACTCCGCCAACTCCGTTTGCAAAGAAGCGCTCAACTCGTGCATCTGGTCGACATCACGCGCCCGTTGCTCTGCCGCC
>JBKJLJ010000884.1:0-3703 GCA_046597015.1 Bryobacteraceae bacterium | reverse complement strand
ATTCGCGGGTTCGTGGCGGCGTACAAGGCCGGGGCGGGCGAGCGGGTGTGGCGGCAGTGGACCGTGCCGGCGGCGGGCGAACCGGGGATTGAGACGTGGCAGGGCGGGGGGCATAAGCTGGGCGGCGGGTCGACGTGGTTGACGGGCTCTTATGACGCATCGTCGGATACGCTTTACTGGGCGACCGGCAACCCCTGGCCGAACTCGGACGACCGGGAGCGGGGCGGCGACAATTTATACACGGACAGCGTGTTGGCCCTCGAATCGGGGACCGGGAAGATGAAGTGGTACTACCAGTTCACGCCGCATGATACGCATGATTGGGATGCGACGGAGCCGAATGTGTTGGTGGATGTGGCGTATCAGGGTAAGCCGCGGAAGTTGCTGTTGCACGCGGATCGGAACGGATTTTTCTATGTGTTTGACCGGACGGACGGGAAGATTTTGCTCGCGAAATCGTTTCTGCACAAGATGACTTGGGCGAGCGGGGTGGGCAGCGACGGGCGGCCGGTCAGGCTGCCGCCGAGCGAGTTGGGTTGCCCGGACCACGCGACCAATTGGAACGGGACGGCGTTTAGCCCGGTGACGAAGCTTTACTACGTGATTGCGATTGAAAAGTGTACGGTGAATTTGACGCCGGGGAGTTGGAAAAACGCGCGGCCGGCGGAGGACCCGGGGAAGAAGTATCTGCGGGCCCTCGACATTGAGACGGGCAAGATTGCCTGGGAGGTGGGATTGGAAGGGCCGGTGGACGGCAAGCGCGTAGCGGGCATTTTGGGGACGGCGGGGGGACTGCTTTTCTATGGAGATCCGAGCGGCTACTTTGTGGCGGCGGACGAGCGGAACGGGAAGACGCTATGGCGCGTGCCGCTGCATGCGACGATTAAGACCTCGCCGATGACTTACACGGTGGACGGGAAGCAGTATGTGACGTTGGCCGTAGGGTCGAACGTGATGACGTTTAGTGTGGAGCGGTAGGCTGCCATAGTCCAAAGGGCATTCCCTGAGAATCATGAAGTATGCACATCGCCTCGCCGCTCGGCAGCGTCGTGGGGGGAATGATTATTTTTCCGCCCTCGCTCTCCGCTTTGGCCGCGTAGGCTTTGATATCGTCCACGGAAACGAAAAGCTGGACGAAGTTCGGGGCCTGGGGCGGAGCCGGCCAGATGCCGCCTTGGATACCGTCGGTAGAGCCGGTGTTGATCTCTCGATACCCCATCGGATTATCGGAGTTCACGGTCCAACCGAATAGTTCGGCAAAGAATCTCGACGATTCCTCCGGCTGTTTCGAGATGATCTGGAACTGCATCACTGGATTATTCATAGTTGACTTCCTTCCTTAAGTTGATTCCGTGGCCGGCGGCGGCTTGCCGCACCCGTTCCAGGGCGAGTTTGCACACATTTCGCTCAGTGAGTTCGGTGATCCCGGTACGATCTTTCCACGCGTCCACGGCCATTTCCAGGAGATGAAGCCGGAGCAGCCGGGTCAGCGCGGTATTCACTGCATCGACACTGACCCCGGTTTGTTGGCTGATCCAGCGAACGTCGGGCTGAAACGCCGGATCCCGGGTGAGCCGCAAGAGGTCGAAGTGAATGGATTCGTTCATGACGGCCAATGCTTCGGCGGTCCAGTGCAGGAGCTGTTGCGCCCGCCGGGAATCTTCGGGGCTCGCAGCGTGGGAGGCCGCGACGTAGATGGCGGCCTCTTCGGGCATCATCCCGAGCTTGAGCGCCCATTCGCGAATTCTTCCGGCCGGGATGGGTCTGGTCCGGCGCAGAATTTGCGAGATGGTCGCGTGTTCCGCCCCGAGTGAGGCGGCGAAGGCCCGCAAAGAATAGCGGGCGTTCTTTGCTTTTCTCGCGTCGAATTCGATCTGGAGCTTTTCACAGAACTGCACAGCGATTTCATCGTAGCGCCAAGAGCGCGGGATCGGAAATAATCCTGCCCGGAAGCGGGGCAGACTATTGCCCCAGTCCGAGCGAGGGAGCGTACTGCGGGTCGACCGCTTACGATGGAGAGATGGCGACGAGTAGAACCCGGCGCGCGCGGGCGGCCAAAAGGCGCAAGCGCCGGATCGACGCCGTCGAGCACGACCTGAGCGACGAGCAATGGACGGCGCTGCAGGAGGCGTGGAGCGGGTGCGCTTATTGTGGCGCGGCCGACAAAGCTTTGCAGCGGGACTGCGTGTTGGCGCTGTCTCGGGGTGGACGCTATACCCTCGACAACATTGTGCCGGCCTGCGGGGCTTGCAATACGAGCAAGTGCAATGACGAGGTGACGGGCTGGCTGCGGCGGAAGCGCCTGAATGAAGGCGCTTTTCTGCTGCGCTACTCGCAGATCAAGACGACGCTGGCGGGGCTTTTCGTTTCCGGGGCGGAGAAAGCTTAGAGTTAGTCGGGCTGCGGGATGGCGGCACCGTCGGCGCGAGGGTCAGACGCGGCGGTGTTCACCTTCGTCTTCCCGTTGTGCATGACAGCGTTCCCTCGGCCCATACGGGCGCTATAAGCCTGGGCGATGGTAATCTGGTGCCCCTTCGAAGAGAGCTCGCGGAGGGTATCGAGGCCGAAGCGGGACTCGATCGTCACATCACAGCCGGAGGCGCGGGATTTGGTGAATCGAGGGGCTTCGAGGGCGGCCTGCAGGTTCATCCCGTGGTCGGCGATGTTCGAAACAAACTGGGCATGTGCGAGCGGTTGATTGGCACCACTCATGATGCCAAAGCCGATGTGGAGATCGTCCTTCTGCATGATGGCGGGGATGATCGTATGAAACGGTCGTTTGCCCGGGGCGAGTGCGTTCGGGGCGGACGCGTCAAAGCTGAAGCCGCCGCCGCGATTGTGCAGATGGAAACCCATGCCGTCGACGGGGACGCCCGAAGCCCATAAGCCGGAGACGCTTTGAATCCACGAGGCGATGTTGCCTTCGCGGTCGACTACCGTAAAGTACGTCGTATCGGAGGAGACCGGCGGAGTGCCCGCTTCGACGGCGCAGTTGGCTTGGCCCGCTTTGATGAGCTTGGCGCGCTGGGCGGCGTAGGGTTTGGCGATGAGGGCTTGGGTGGGGACCTTGGTGACCCGGGTGTCGGCGACATATTTCAGGTCCGCATAGGCTAGCTTCATCGCTTCGATCTTGCGATGGAGTTCGGTGGAGCTGAAGGGTGGGGCGGGATCGAAGTTCTCGAGAATGTTGAGCATGGACAAGGCCGCGAGACCCTGCCCATTCGGGGGGAGTTCGTGGACCTGCCAACCGCGATAGGTGGTGGCGATGGGGGCGACCCATTCCGGTTCGAAGTCGGCGAGGTCGGGGGGCGAGAGGAGGCCACCGAGCTTTTGCGACTTCATCAGGATCGCCGTAGCGATGCCACCTTTGTAGAAGGCATCGGCCCCTTCGGCGGCGATGAGGCGCATGGCCTTGGCGAGGTCGGGGTTGCGATAGATTTCGCCGATCTGGGGCGCTTTGCCATTCGGGTAAAAGACGCGGACCCCTTCCGGATCCTTGCGGACGAGTTCAGAATCCCAAACGCGGCCAACCATTTCCTGCATCGGGAAGCCGGAGGCGGCGAAGCGGATGGCGGGATCGAAGAGTTTATTCCAGGCGAGTTTGCCGTGCCGGCGGTGCATCGCTTGCCAGCCGCGGACGCAGCCGGGGACGGTGACGGAGTGGATGCCGGTGGGCGTCATCTTCTTCAAGCCCTTGGCTTGG
>JBKJLJ010000728.1:0-4931 GCA_046597015.1 Bryobacteraceae bacterium | reverse complement strand
CTACGCCCCCGCCGACATCCCTCGCCCCTTCCCCTCCCATTGGTGGTTCGGGCATCTCCACAACATCTACCTGCACTTCGCCGCCGAACGAGGCATCCCCGCCTTAATCGCCCTGCTCACCATGATTGGCACTGCCCTCTGGGCGTTCCTTCGTGGAGCCCGTCAAACCGCCGATCCGCAGCGTCGCGCCGTCCTCCACGGCATCGCCGCCGTTATCATCGGCGTCATGACGGCCGGCTTTTTCGAATACAACCTAGGCGATAGCGAAGTCCTCCAACTCTTCCTCGGCTTGCTCGTCGTTGGCTTTTTCACAATTCGTGTAGAATAGGGGGTAGGGGTATACCCTATGAAGCCTATGAAACTCAAAATTGATGGAATGCATTGCGGTGCCTGCGTTCGTCGCGTCACCCTGACTCTCGAAAAAACGCCCGGCGTCACGGTGGAAGCCGTCGCGATTGGCTCGGCCACCATTGCCGCCGCCGACCCGGAACCAGTCCTGGCTGCCCTCCAAAAAGCCGGCTACCCGGCCCAGGTGCTGCCGTGAAAACACTCACCATCCCCGTCGGCGGTATGACCTGCTCGGCCTGCCAAGTCCACGTCCAGCACGCGCTGGAAGAAGTTCCCGGTGTCCAGAGCGCCAGCGTTAGTCTACTCACAAACGAGGCCACCGTCGTCTTCGACCCCGCTCTCGCCGCTCCGGCCGCGATGGTCGCCGCCATCGTCGACAACGGCTACGAAGCCGTCGTCCAGGAAGAAGCCGACCACGTCCGCCCCGCCGCCATCAGCATCGCCATTGGCCTCCTCATGATGGTCGCCATGCCCTTCGCCGGTCACGCTAACGTGATCTGGAACTGGGTCCAACTCGTCCTCACCGTCTACGTCATGGCCGGCCCCGGCCGCCAATACTACGTCAAAGCGTTCAGCGGCCTCCGCCACGGCAACACCGACATGAGCACGCTGATCACCCTCGGCACCGGTGCTGCGTTTTCTTACTCCCTGGCCGCTCTCGCCGGCCTTGCCCACGATGTTTATTTCGAAGCCGTGGTCTTCATTCTCGGCCTCGTTCTCGCTGGCCGCGCCATGGAATCCCGCGCCCGCCATCAGACAGCGGAAGCCATCCGCAAACTCGCCCAACTCGCTCCCGCCACCGCCTGGCTCCGCCGGGAGGACGCCTGGGTCGCCGTCCCCGTCGATACCGTCGCCCTCGGCGATCGCCTCCTCGTCAAGCCCTCCGAACGCATCCCCGTAGATGGCACGGTCGAATCTGGTTCTTCCACCGTTGATGAATCCATGCTCACCGGCGAACCCCTCGCCGTCGCCAAAGCCACCGGCGCTCACGTCTCCGCCGGCACCCTCAACGGGGCCGGGTCGTTTGAGATGCACGCCACCGCCGTCGGTGCCGGCACCATGCTCGGCCAGATTGTCCGCATGACCCGTGAGGCGCAGTCCTCGAAAGCTCCGCTCCAACGCCTCGCCGACCGCATCAGCGCCATCTTCGTCCCCGTGGTCGTTGCTCTCTCCATCCTCACCTTCGCCGTCTGGACGCTCCAGGGCAGGGAAGTCGCCTTCGCCCTTCAAGCCGCCGTCGCCGTGCTCATCATCGCCTGCCCCTGTGCCATGGGCCTGGCCGTGCCTGCGGCGGTGATGGTGGCCACGGGACGCGCCGCAGGCCTCGGAGTGCTCTTCAAGGGCGGCGAGGCTATGGAGCGCCTCTCCCGCGTCGACGTCGCCGTGCTCGATAAGACCGGCACCCTCACCGAGGGCCGGCCCGTCGTCACTCGCTTCGAAGGCGACCGCCAATGGCTTCGTTCCGTCGCAGCGGTCGAACAGGCTTCCGAACACCCCCTCGCCCAAGCCATCGTCGCCTACGCCCCGCCGCCCCTCCCCGTCGTCACGCAATTCCTCGCCACCCCCGGCCAAGGCGCCGAAGGTTCCGTCGAAGGCCACCACATCAAAGTCGGCCGCGGCACTTGGCTCAACGTAACAACCGACCTCCCCGTAGCGGCCACCGTCGACGGCCAGTTCGCCCTCGCGCTCGACGTCGATGACCCCGTCAAACCCACCTCCGCCGCGGGCGTCGAGCGCCTCGCCGTGCGCACGGTCATGCTCACCGGTGACCGCGCTGCCACCGCCCAGCGCATCGCCGCCTCGGTCGGGATCACCGAGGTCCATGCCGGCCTTCTACCTGCCGAAAAGCTCGCCTTCATCGTCGCCCTCCAGAAAGAAGGCCATGTCGTCGCTATGATCGGTGACGGGGTCAACGACGCTCCCGCCCTCGCTCAGGCTGACGTCGGCCTCGCGATGGCCACCGGCTCGGACATCGCTGCCGAAACCGCCGCCGTCACCCTCCTCCGCCCCGATCTTCTCGCCGCTGCTGACGCCTTTGCCATCGCTCGCGTCACCGTCCGCGTCATGCGCCAAAACCTCTTCTGGGCGTTCGTCTACAACGCCATCGGCATCCCGCTGGCCGCCTTCGGCCAACTCAATCCCATCCTCGCCAGCGCCGCCATGGCCCTCAGTTCGGTCAGCGTTCTGGCCAATAGCCTTCGTCTCCGGTCTACCAAACTATGATCAAAGAAAAAAATCTCCAACGCCTCAAACGAATCGAAGGCCAGGTCCGCGGCCTGCACAAAATGATCGAAGACGATCGCTACTGTGCTGACGTCCTCGTCCAAATTTCGAGCGTCCAGCAGGCCCTTCGCAGTCTCGGCAAACAGGTCATGCAGGGTCATCTCGAACACTGCGTCACCTCCGCCTTTGCCCACGGCGACCCGAAGAAGGTGGCCGCCATGCAGAAGGAACTTCTCGAGTTGATGTATAAATACTCCCAATGAAACTCCTCCTTATCCTCGTCGCTCTCCCGCTCTGCGCCCAACAGGATCTCTCCGTCGCCTGGGTCCGCACGAGCGTCGAATATGCCGCCCTCACGCAGCAGACCTACCGCGGCGCCTCCCAGGCGCTCGAGTCCGCCCTCGCCGATACCCACTGGACCGCGGCCCTCGAGCAGCCCCAAGGCTTTGAAGAACTCCCCCCGGCCGTGATCCTCGACCTCGACGAAACCGTACTCGATAACAGCGAGCACCAGGCCTCGCTCGCCGCACAGCGCATCGCCTTCGACAATGGCAAGTGGCTAGTCTGGGTCGGCCAGGCCAAAGCCGGCCCCATCCCCGGGGCCATCGAATTTCTCAAGTTCGCCCATGCCCGCGGCGTCGCCCTCGTCTACATCACCAACCGCACCTGCAAGGCCAATGACGATAACGATCCTACCGTCCGCAATCTCCGTCGCCTCGGTGCCCCGTGGGTTCCCTCGCGCCTGCTCTGCCGCGAAGGCAGCAGCAGCGACAAATCCGCCCGCCGTGCTGCCACCGCCGCCGCCTACCGCGTCCTGCTCCTCATCGGTGATGACTTTCAAGACTTCGTCAGCGTCCCCTCGGAACAAAACTCCATCGCCGGTCGCCGAGAAATCCTGCGCCCCAATCAGCCCTTCTTCGGCGACCGGTGGTTCCTGATCCCCAACCCGATGTACGGCTCCTGGGAGCGTGTCATTCAACGTTAACAACCAACGCTAACAACCAACGCTAACGACGGACAATCGACCCCGGCCGCGCCTTGGTATGCTCGCCGTCTTTCAACACCGCCACGCCGTTCACGAACACGTGCTTGATGCCCGTCGAATAAGCGTGCGGCTTCTCGTACGTCGAATGGTCGATCACCGTCGCCGGATCAAACACCGTCACGTCCGCCGCCATCCCCGGCCGCAGCAGCCCGCGATCATAGATCCGCAGCTTGCTGGCATTCGCCGAGGTCATCTTTCGAATCGCCTCTTCCATCGTGATCACTTTCTCATCCCTCACGTACCGCCCCAGCACCCGCGGAAACGTCCCGTAGTAGCGGGGATGCGGATGCTCCGCCGACAGCAGCCCCGTCGTCGCCACCGCCCGCCCATCGGAACCGATCGAAACAAACGGCTGCTTCATCGCATACCGCATGTCTTCTTCGCTGTGATGGAAAAACACCGTCGGCACGGAGCCGCCGTTGTCGACGAGCACCTGGAACAACGCGTCCACTGGCGGCTTCTTCAGCGCCGCGATGATCTGGTTCATCCGCTGCCCTTCATACTTCTTGTAGGCCGGGTTTGAAAACGAGGAGACCTGCATGCCCTCCCAATTCCCGACCGCCGTGTAATGGTTGTACCAGTTGGTTCCCGGTATCCCGTTCAGCACTTCGCTCGTCAAGCGGTCTTTCAGCTTCGGATCCTGAATCCGTTCGAGCAGCGAGTTGACGCCGCCTTCGTGCGCCCACGGCGGAATAATGCTCGACAGGTTGTTCTGCCCGGCCCGATACGGATATACGTGCGCCTCGACCTCCTGGCCCTCGGCCCGCGCCTTGGCAATCGTCGCCATCACCTCAGGCATCCGGCCCCACAGCTTATTATCGGCCAGCTTCACGTGGATGATGTCCACCGGCACGCCCGCCCGTTTCCCGATCTCAATCGCCTCGGCGATCGACTCGAACACGCCGATTCCTTCCGTCCGCATATGGGTCGAGTAGATCCCGCCGAACGGCTTCGCTTCTTCGCACATTGCGACCAAAGTGTCCGTGTCGATCCACGATCCCGGCGGCCCGGAGAGCGAACTGGAGACCCCTAACGCGCCGTCCTCCATCGCCTGCTTCACGAGCGCGCGCATCTTCTTTAACTCTTCCGCCGTGGGTGGCCCCGCCTTCGGCCCGCGCACCTGCGTCCATACCTGACTCGAGCCGACATAGCTCCCGACGTTCGGCGAAATACCCGTCTTCAGGAGCCGCTCCCAGTAGTTCGTAAATCGCGGAAAGTCTCGCGACGGCGCGGCCGACGGGCCTTCCCCGAAAACCATCGTCGTCACGCCCTGCCGCATAAACGATTGCGCGTTCCCATCGGCCAGCAACGAAGT
>JBKJLJ010000694.1:0-9676 GCA_046597015.1 Bryobacteraceae bacterium | reverse complement strand
AACGCCACGGCGGCGGTGCCGTCGTTGAACAGACTTTCGCCTTCGACGATCACGGCGAGCCGCTTGGCGACGCCCAGGTCGCGAAAAAGGGCGATCACGGCAATCGGATCGGTGGCGCTGATCAAGGCGCCGAAGAGCAGGGCGGTCAAGAAGGGCAGACCCAGGAAGTGAAAGACGGCAAAGCCCGTAATCACGGTTGCCGCGCCCACACCCACGACGGCAAGCAGCAGGATCGACCAGAAATTCTCGCGCAGATGCTTGATTTCGATGTTCAGGCTCGACTCAAACAACAAGGCGGGCAGGAAGAGGATGAAGATGATATCCGGGGTGAGCAACTGAGCATTCCCGGCGACCTGCCGAATGGGGACATGAAAGAGGTCGATGGCAAAGCCGGCGAACACCAGCGCAATCGTGTACGGAATCTTCCACCGGCTCGTAATCAGAGCGACCGCGAACACCGCCATCAGCAAGAGAAGTAGAAGCTCAACGATCGCCGTAGTGGACATCTCTTGAGCCTAGCGCGGTTAGGACCTCGGCCTAGCCGGACCGTCTGGCCTCGTCATATTCCAGCTCCGCTCGCTCCAACTCCGGTCGCGCGCCGGATCCCCTGATTATTTTCCCTTTGCCCTGCTGCCGCGGCGCACCGCTCAGGGCGTCGCGGAGGGAGGAGCCCTCCGCAAAGCATGCTAGCCTGAGGCAGCGCCGATGAAGAAGGTTCCATTGAAAACCGACGTGCTCACGCGAATCGCCACGTTCAACGAAGGCCGGGATCCAGAGCGGCTCGCCCTGAAGTTCGCCGTCCTCCGCCACGACGCCTTCACCTTCCTTCGGGGCACGTGTCACCTCTTCTACGAGGATCTCTGCGCCTCCGACCTGCCCAAGTCCCCGCTCGTCTGGTGCTGCGGCGACTTACACCTCGAAAACTTCGGCACTTACAAAAGCGATAACCGGTTGGCCTACTTCGATCTCAACGATTTCGACGAAGCCTGCCTGGCACCGGCGTTGTGGGAACTGGTCCGGTTTCTGACCAGCGTACGGGTAGCCGGCAAGACCCTGGGCATGGACCGGCGGATGACCACGATGCTGATGCGCACGTTCCTCGAAGGGTACTCGGCGGCGCTGCGGGGTGGCAAGGCACGCTGGCTGGAACGCGCCACTTCGGACGGCATCATCCGCGCGCTGCTTACCAATCTCAAGAAACGCACTCGAACGCGGTTTCTCCAAACGCGCACCACCCTCCGCAAAGGAATGCGCCAGTTGCTCACCGACGGGCAACGCGCCCTACCCCTCGAAAAAAGTCAAATCGAGCAGTTGCGCAAATTTCTCGCCGATTTCGGCCGGAGCCAGCCGAACCCCCAATTCTTTCAGCTCTTGGATGCCGCGCGCCGCGTCGCCGGCGTTGGTAGCCTGGGCCTCGAACGGTACGTTCTCCTCGTCGCAGGCCGCGGCTCCCCGGATGGCAATTTCCTGCTCGACTGCAAGGCGCAGTTGGGCTCCTGCGTCGTCGCGGCCCACCCGCTGCCCCAACCCCGTTGGGCGTCGGAAGCCGAGCGGGTCGCGGTCACGCAGCAGGAGATGCAAGCCGTCTCGCCCGCCATGCTGCACGTGGTCTTGTGGCAGGAGCGGTCTTTTCTGCTCAATGAACTCATGCCCAGCAACGATCGCCTGGATATCACCAAGTGGCAGCGCGACGCGGACGGCCTCGCCCGGTCTATTCACAACATGGGCGAAATTGTAGCGTGGGATCAAATTCGTTCCGCCGCCCGGCGCGGTGCCGCCCTGCCGGCGGAATTGATTGATTTCGGCCGGGACCAAACCTGGTGGACCAGTACCATCGAATGTGCCGGCCGTTACGCAACCCGCATCGAACAACAGTGGCGTGAGTTTGCGTCACACCCAGTGGAAAACACCAGGAAAGGGGCCTAACAAGGGCTGAATTAGAGATCCATAGGGAAGGGGCCGAGGGCGATGCCTCCGGTTAGAAAAATGGCGCGCTCGCCGCTGTCATCGCCGTGCTGCTCGCCGTGGTCACCATTCTGTCCCATCGCGCCCACACCGGCGCCGTCGTCTTCAAGGCCGAAGCCAGCGACCAGTGGGCGTTCTATCAGGCAAAGAGCATCAAGAGCCATACCCTCGCCGTCGGGCAGGACCTGCTCGGCGCACTCGGAACGAAGACCGCGGCCACCGAGGGGGTTACAGCTCGTTACGAACAGGAGCGTAAGTGATATGAAGGGGAAGCCGAGGAGATCAAGCGCGAGGCCCTGGTCCGCGGCGCCGAAAGTCAACACGCCGAGCACCAGGCATTGCGCTACGACGTCGGAGAGGGTCTGCTCGAGATCAGCCTGGTGCTGTCTTCGCTCTACTTCATCGCGCGCCGCCTGCTGTTTCCGATTGTTGGCCTAGTGGCGGCCATTGCGGGCCTTGTTGTGGCCGGCTCCGGATTTTTCGTCTCCTAGTCGTTCCCGGACGGAAGGCTTAAACCCAATAAGGCGGTAACAGGAGGGCGCGGATCTGTCTCTCCCCCACATGGATACATTACGACGCGATTTCATGACCGTTTTGGCGGCCGCGGCGGCGGCCAGCGAGTCACTGCTAGCCCAAAGCCGTTCGGGCGATATGATCTACCGGATGCTCGGCACGACCGGAGAAAGGGTGTCGGCGATTGGGCTCGGCGGCCACCACATTGGACGTCCCAAAGAAAAAGCCGACGCGATCAAAATCGTGCGGACAGCCGTGGACCGGGGCATCACTTTTCTCGATAACTGTTGGGATTATCACGACGGCAAAAGCGAGGTCTGGATGGGAGAAGCTTTGCGCGATGGCTATCGCAACAAAGTATTCCTGATGACCAAGTATGACGGGCGGACCAAAGCGGCGACGACGCGGCAAATCGACGAATCCTTGAAGCGCTTAGAGACAGACCGGATCGATCTGATCCAGTTCCACGAAAATATCCGCTTGGAAGATCCAGATCGCTACTTCGCTAAGGACGGGCCGCACGAAGCCGTATTGGAGGCCAAGAAGGCGGGGAAGGTTCGCTTCATCGGGTTTACCGGCCATAAGGACCCTATCGTGCATGTGCGGATGCTGGAACAGGCGACCGAGCGCGGTGTCCATTTCGACTCCGCGCAAATGCCATTGAATTTGCTAGACGCCCATTTTCGTAGTTTCACGAACCAGGTTGTTCCCCAGTTGCTGGCCGCCGGAATTGCCGTGCTGGGCATGAAACCGATGGCCGACGGCTCCTTGCCAGCAAGTGGAGTGGTAACCGGGACCGAATGCTTGCACTACGCCCTCAGCTTGCCGACATCGGTGGTAATTACGGGCTGCGAAAACATGGAACGCCTGGAGCAGGCGCTGCAAGCGGCGCGAACGTTTAAGCCCTTGGCAAAGACGCAAATGAGCAGCCTGCTTGAGAAAACCAAAAAACTTGCCGAGGGTGGCGGGCTGGAAAAGTTTAAAACCACGTCGTCATATGATGGCACCGCCACGCATCCGGAGTGGATGACGTAAGCAATGGCAGCGCCGAGCATGTCCATTTAGCTGGAGCCAAAAAGCCGGGCGATCAAGTACTTCGGCGGAAAATCCAGAACAACGGTTGTTTCGCCATTTGCCTTGATGCGTTTTCATCCCGCCGCACCGTCGCCAAAATATCCGGAGGAAATAACACCTACGGCTCGCGATCCCATCGATTCTGAGAACATCCGCGTTACGGAGACGTGATTGGCCCGGATCCGCATCGCGTTAGAAGCTACTGTGACGGGCATCCTCGTATGACGAGACAGAGGTTCAGCGAATCGGCTATATGCCGTACGCAGGATGTGGGACACAATGGTAAAAGCCATTCCGGTTCTGAGCGATAAGGCGTTCAGGATTGTCTACTATGCGTTGAGATCGCCAGCCCATCCGCCTATCCCGACGACAAAGCTCGGATGCAATGTGTCCACCGCCGCCACCTTTATCGTTGAGTCATGGTTTCTCCCACAGAACTACCTTTACGAGCTTCGGCTGTCTGACGGAAGCCTTCAGCAGTGTTGATGGGAGCAACGTTAATTCCGTCATCGCTCAAAATCAATTTCCAGACGTCACTACTGTGGCCCATGCCACGAGACTTAACAATGTAAATTCCCCGATTGCGCGTTTTCCCTGCGTCTTCTTCCAGTTCTCTAACCACGATCCAGGTATCGATTAAGGAAGATACACCGACTTCACCGCCGGTGCAATTTTGCGCGGGTGATGAAACGAGACTTGTGAAAAATCCGGTTACTCCCTTGGATTTCAAAAGATCGATCATCCGGGTAACCATGGATTGGATGTCACGCTTGCTCCCTTCTCCAATCAGACTGGTCAAGGGATCTATGATGACAGCTTGCGGGTTGAACTGTCCAATGGTTTTGTAGAGATCCAGTAAATGCATCTCCAGGCCAAAGAAGGATGGTCTAGTCGCCACAATTTTCAAAAGTCCCTTTTTGAGAAACGGTGCAAAATAGATACCTATAGAACTCATGTTTTGAGTCAGTTGCCCTGCGGATTCCTCATAAGAAAGAAAAAGACAACGCTCTCCACGTTGGCACCTTTCTACGGCAAACGCCGCCGCAAGGCTTGTCTTTCCCGTCCCTGCGGTTCCTGAAACGAGTATCGTGCTGCCTCGGGTATAGCCTCCGCCCTTGAAGAGCTTATCCAAGGATGGAACCCCGGTCGAAACCCTCTCGGACGTTCCGGGTTGGTCGAGTCCCACGGCCGTAATGGGAATCACCGAGAGACCATCCTTATCGATCACGAAAGGGTATTCGTTGGTTCCATGGTTAGAACCACGATATTTCACGACCCGAATTCGACGGATCGCAATCTGCTCGCTCACTCTGTTATCCAGGGAAAGCAGGCAATCCGAAACGTACTCCTCCAAGCCGAGGCGAGTGTAAAGTCCTTTCCCTGACTCTGCGGTAATAATCGTCGTGACTTGTTTGTCCTTAAGCCATCGAAATAGTCGTTTGACCTCGACACGAAGGATGCCAGGGTCGGTCAGGCCAGCAAAGAGAGACTCAATAGAATCCAAGACAATCCGTTTAGCGCCGATGGAATCAATGGCATGCTCCAAACGAATGAATGTTTCTTCAAGATTAAAGTCGGTCTCTTCAATATCCCGGCGCTCCAAAATAATATGTTCGAGATGAATCTTTTTTTGTGACATCAGCGCCCGCAGATCCAGGTTGAGCGAAATCACGTCGTCGCAAAGTTCTTCTACTGTCTCTTCAAAGGATATGAAGACACCTGGCTCGTCGTACTCCCGCGCACCAGCGACTATAAAATCAATCCCCCATAGGGTTTTTCCAGAACCGGGGGTTCCCTTAATCAAGGTGGCTCTGTTTTTTGGTAGGCCACCGTCCGTAAGTTGGTCAAAGCCCTCGATTCCCGTGGGGCACTTTTGAAGTTTCTTAGGCTTGGAGTTGATTTTCTTTTTTGGGGTATTAGGCATAAGCTAATCCTGTTCCAGGCCGGGCCCAGGGGAGTTCCACCGAGTCCGGCCATATCTCACTCATCGCCCCACTGAGGTTGGGGCCTCCGGAGAGGATGACCGGCCTCTCCAGGAAAGATTTAAGTTTTCCGGCATAGCCCGCCCACGTCCAGGTCTCTAGTGTTGGAAGAATATCCCACGGCATCCTTTCGTTTCTGTTTGGCTTGCCATTCTGGGTCCGTCGCAGTTGCAACGAAGAAAACAGCGCTCAGGGAAAACCTCAACTCAGCAATTTGGGGGCCAAAGGCCTTCTACACGAGGACCTTTACTGCAACGTTAAATTCTGGTGCAGTCCACTGACCTCACATCCGAGGGACAAAAAGTGGCCCCAGACGTGCTAGAGATATGTTGGCGGAAGGATAATCCGCCAATTTTCCAAAGGTAGGTTTACCCGTGAATCTTGTACTGCTCGTTCTCCTTGTATTGATCCTGTTTGGCGGCGGAGGGGGGTACTACTACGGCGGTCCCGCCATTGGAGGCGGAATTGGCGGACTTTTCCTGGTGATCCTCGTCATTTGGCTGCTCATGGGAAAACGGCTCTAGTAAGCGGGGACCTATTCGGGGGGCGTCGGCAACGCCATACGGTCACCGGGGCCCCGACCCCCTTATCTGCACTGCGGGCGACCGCCCGCGGTCAGTCGATGCCGGACCGCCACCTGTTTTAGGTCCCTCAATGCGGCTTTGCCAGTGTCGAACTTGAGCAACCCTCCAGTCGAGATCAGTCAGCTCTGGCGAGGCTGCTCGAGGATCAAGCATCGCGGCGAGCCTTCCGCTTGGCAGGAATGCAGTAACAGTCCGATGAAAATCGAATCTACTGGATAAGGGGCCCCTGTTCTCTTCAAGTCGAGACTGAATCCACCACACGACTGCCTTAAGAGCGTCCCTATAAGTAAAGGAGATACCCCCATGGCCCAATGTGAAGTTTGCGGGAACGATTATGACAAAAGCTTTCAAGTTGTGATCGCCGGTAAGTCACACACGTTTGACAGTTTTGAGTGTGCCATACATGCGCTGGCACCGGCTTGTGAGCATTGCGCTTGCAGAGTCATCGGCCATGGCACTGAGGCCGGAGGCCGATTGTTTTGCTGCGCGTACTGCGCGCGTATGGCAGGCGTCAACGGGGTAAGCGACAGAGTTTGAGAGCACTCTCGCGAGAAAAGCGTGTAGCGATAAAGATCTAATTCAGCCCTCTAGTAGGAAAGGATAGATGGCTGCCAAATCCACCGCGGCCAGCAAAGGGAAGAGCCGCTGGCCGCTTACCAGCCCAGGACTTCGCGAAGCCGCGCCGCGTAACGCCGGCTAAGTTCCAGCGTCTCGCCGGAGAGCAGGCGGAGGCTGCCGCTGGAGCGGCTGTCGGGGTCAATTTCGGCGACGTGGGCCAGGTTTACGATGGCGCTCTTATGCACCCGAATGAAATGGGCCGGATCGAGGCGGGATTCGAGATCGCGGAGGGTCGAGTTCAACAGAAAGCGGCCCTCGGCCGTGGCGGCGAAGACGAGTTCGTCCTCGGCCAATACATAGGAGATCGACTCGGCGGGAAGGACGTGGAGGCGTTGGAGGCGCTTGCCCACTAAACGCTTGAGAGGAGGGCGGGATTGCACGAGGGCATCGAGATTGGCCTGCCGTTCGCGGAGGCGGCCTACCGCGCGGGCAAGGGGTTCGGGCTCGACGGGCTTAAGGAGATAGTCGAGCGCGTTCGCGGCGAAGGCCTGGAGGGCGTACTGGTCGTAGGCGGTGACGAAGACGACATGAGGGCGGGTGGTCAGGTTTTCGAGGACCTCGAATCCGTCCATGCCGGGCATTTGGATATCGAGGAAAACAGCGTCGGGCCGGAGGGCTTGCACCTGTTCGATGGCTTCAAGGCCGTTGGCTGCTTCCCCGGCAACGGTCAGTCCTTCAAATGCGGTGAGGAGGCGCGCCAGGCGTTCGCGGGCGCGGCGTTCATCGTCGACGATCAGGACTCGCATGAAGGGTTCCATTCGAGCGTAACGCGGGTGCCGGCCCCCGCGGTGGAGGTGACCGTGAAGAGGCCGCCGGGCAGGGCTTCGACGCGCTGTTGCACATTGGTGAGGCCGACGCCGCTGCTTGATTGTTGGGGCTGGAATCCAGCACCGGTGTCGGCCACGGTCACCCTGATTTGCGTGGGCGCAGGCAGGGCGATGGTAACGGTGATTTCC
Source organism: Bryobacteraceae bacterium (assembly GCA_046597015.1). Classification (GTDB taxonomy): domain Bacteria; phylum Acidobacteriota; class Terriglobia; order Bryobacterales; family Bryobacteraceae. The sequence goes on along the minus strand of JBKJLJ010000694.1, from coordinate 1,984 downwards.
CCGCCGGCGAGTTGGGGGGCGATGCCATGTTTGACGGCATTTTCGACGAGTGGCTGGATGAGCATGGTCGGTACTTGGAGGGTGGCAAGTTCAGGTGGGTAGTCGATCGAGTAGGTGAGGCGCTGCTCGAAGCGGAGGCGTTCGATGTCGAGGTAGGCGGTAAGAAAGGCCACTTCGCTGGCAAGGGCGATGGTGGATTGGCGGGTGGAGTCCAGCGCATGGCGGAAGATGCGGGCGAGATTGAGAATGGCCTGTTCCGTCAGGGGAGAGTCCTTGACCATGTCGGCGAGGGAGTTGAGGGAATTGAACAGGAAGTGGGGATTGATCTGGGCGCGGAGGGCGCGAAGTTCCGCTTCGGCGGCGAGTTGGCGCTGGGCGCGGGCGTCGAGTCCTTCGAGCGCGGCGGCGAGATGGGCGGCGACGCCATCGATGAAGGTTGCGTCCTGCGACTGGTAGGGCTGGCCCCTACGGCGGGGGCCAAGGGAGAGAACGCCGCGTTGGTCGAGGGTGGCGATGACGGCGGCGGCTGGGTCTGCCGTGGGGCCGAAGCGGACCCAGTCGGCGTGGAGGGCATGGGCGAGGGCGGCAGTGACCTGGTCGACGGCGGAGGGCGCGTCGGAGCATTTGGCGATGCCGGCGGTGATGGCTGTGAGGGTGGTGCGGTAGTCGGGACGGCGGAAGACGATGCGGTCGAGGGCGGCGTCGATGGGGCCGACGGCGAGGAAGAGAGCGTAAGCGGCGGCGAGGCCGGAAACGGCGAACGCCGCCCCGATGTTGGGGGCGGCGAGAAGGGCAAAGAGGAGAAGAGCGCCGAGTACGGCGCCTCGTTTTATGAGGACGTCGAAGAAGGTGGCGCGCGTTTGGAAGTAGATAAGACCGGCGATGCTGGGGAACATCGCGAGTTGGGCCAGGGCGTAGAGCAGAGGTTGGTGGTAGTACCAAATGCCGGCGTTGACCAGAAGGAGGGGGAGGAATGCGGTGGCGAGGGTGCGGATGTCCCAGGCGGTAGCGGGGATGGTGATCGGCTCCGGGATGCGGGCCGGAGCGAGGTTGAGGGAGAGGGGTCCGCGAGGGGTGCCTCCGGTCCACAGCCAGCTGACGCCTTCGCTTTTGGGGAGGTGGCGGAACAGCATGCTGAGTGCGCTGGCGCCCACCGCCAATGAGGAGAAGATGGATTGGCCACCGGTGAGGACGTTGCCGATGCCGGGGTGGAAGACGGAACTGGCCAAGTCGAGATAAGCGAACACGACGGGGAGGTGGGACTTCCATGTCGCTTCGCCGACTGGGTCGAGCAAGGCGGCGGCGCAGGCACCAAAGTAGTGCAGGCAGAGCATGGCCACGGCGACCTGCAGGATGAGAGCGGTGAAAGCCCAATTAGGACCGAGGGCGGCGACCGCGTAGAAGGCGGTGAGCGCGAGCAAGGTGAGCAGCAGCAGGATGGCGCGACCGTGCAGGCGGACGCGTGTGGCGAAGGCTACGGCCATGGTGAGGGCGGCGAGGGCGAAGGTGGCGTTGGCGATGGATGCGACGTTCATAGGCCCATGGTGCGGCCTGGCGGACGGCAGCACCATGAAAACCATGGTACGCGGTGCGGAACGGGAGGTAAGCGGTGCGGCATATCCCGTTAAGGGCGGTCTCCGGATCCCCGATGGCATCGACTGCGGGAGAAGAGAAGTGATCCACTTCCAGTCGGTCGGTGCCTAGCGCGGGTTAGACAACCGCCGGATAGACCTTTCGAATCGCAGCGATGATGTCGTCCAGGTCGCGGCGGGTGTACTTGGGGTCCAGTGCGGGGCCGGCAAAACGGTCGAGAATATCGAGCGTCCGGGGGCAGGTGGCAGGGCCGTATTGAATACTCTTTCCCCGAGGGCTCGTCCAAGTGGGCCAGGCGGGGTGGGCGGTGAGCTTGTTGACGATATAAGGAAACACCGGGAGCACGACCGAACCGGAAGGGGGCGCGACGGGGATGTTCTCGGCCTTCATC
>JBKJLJ010000627.1:0-7707 GCA_046597015.1 Bryobacteraceae bacterium | reverse complement strand
CGACGTTGGGCGTGGCGAAGTTGACGGTGCGGGGGGGCGGGATATTGAAGGTGAGCGGAGCGGACGGGGTGCCGCCGGGGTTTTTGACCGTGACGGCGACGGGGCCGGCGACCTGTGTGAGGCCAGCGGGAATGGTGACCAGAAGTTGGGCGACGTTCTTGGTGCCTGAGGTTATGGAATCAGCCTCCATAAGGAGGCCATTCCAGGCGGCGGTGGCGTTGGGTTGAATCTGAGAACCTTCGATGAAGAGGAGGCGCGTGGGGTTGAGGACGTCGCCGTAACCCCAGTCGGGGGCGGCGGCGACAAGGGAGGGTGTGAGGACGGAGCCAGAGAGGTTGAAGGAGAGGCCGGGGCCGGCGAGTTGGCCGTTGTTGCGGGCGGTGATAAGGACGGGGCCGGGGATAGCGAGGAGGTTGGCGGGGATGGTGACCGTGACGCTGTCAGAGTTTTGGGTGCCGATGTAGGTGCCGACGGGGACGTTGTTCCAGAAGACGGAGCCGGGGCCATCGAAGCCGGTGCCGGCGACGATGAGGTCGAAACTCGGGGAGTTGAGGGGGGCGGAGTCGGGAGAGAGGCCGGTAATGTATGGGGCGGCGATGGCGATCCGGCGGACGCGGTGGTTTTGGTAGTCGCTGATCACTATGTTTCCGGCGCTGTCGACCGCAACCCCGGTAGGACGGTTGAGTTGGGCCAACGACGCGAAGCCTCCGTCGCCGGAGAAACCGGCGATGCCCGTACCGGCAATGGTGGCGATGATTCCGTCGGTGGAAACTTTGCGAATTCGCGATGGGACGCTGAAGCCGCTTTCGGCAATGTAGACGTTCCCAGTGGCATCGACCGCGACGTCCTCGGGGCCGACCAGGCAAGCGGCGGAAGCGGCTCCGCCATCGCCGAGTGCGGGGCAACCGCCGCCTCCGGCGAAGGTGGAGATGATTCCCGCAGGCGAGATGGAACGGATTCGATTGCTATCGTATTCCGCGATTAGAATGGTGCCGTCGGGGCGGAGCGCGAGATTTTGCGGCGCTGCGAGGGTGGCGGCGCTGGCGGGACCGCCGTCGACGGTGAAAGTGCCTGCACCCGTGCCGGCGATGGTCGAAATGATTCCGGCGGGGGTGACCTTGCGGACACGATTATTGGCTCGATCAACGAAAATAAGATTGCCGGCGGAATCGATTACCATGCCTCGAGGTTCGTAGAGGGCGGCGGCTGTAGCCAAGCCACCGTCGCCTGAGAATCCGGCTACGCCAGTTCCGGCGACGAGTGTGTTCGAATTCGTTACCGTATTGATCCGGCGGATGCGATGGCCATTGTACTCGGCGATATAGACATTATTTGCGCCGTCCACCATTACTGCCCAGGGACCTCCGCCGGTGTAGAAGGTGGAGATGCTTCCCGTGACGGAGACGAGGCGCACGCGATTATTCGCATAGTCGGCGATATAGATGTTGCCGGCGGCGTCGACGGCGGCTCCGGCCGGATAATTGAGGCCGGCGAGAGAGGGTGTGCCGTCGCCGGCAATGGTACTGATTTTGCCGAAGATGCCGGGGCGGGCGCGGTTATAGGAGGCATTGATTTCGGTGGCCGTACGGGCGCGGCTGGAGATGCGGAGTTCGTCGATGGCGGCATCAATCGGGTTCGCGAAGTTGTCGCTGCCGAGGACAAAATTAGCGGCGGCAATGGCCGGGAGGGCGGAGGAGAGTGTTGTCTGGTTGACTTGTACGCCGTCGAGATAGATCCGGATCGCGGTACCTTCCCACGTAAAGGCGGCATGGCGCCATTGATTGGCCGGGAACGTATTGGCGATTACGCTGACGCCCTGCTCGACCAGAGTGCGATTGAAAATGGCACGCCAGTTCGGGGAAGCGTCCTTCCCAAAGAGCAGTCCGCCGGAGGTGCCCCAACTCAATAAATACTGATTCACGGCCGAGGTGCCCGCCCAGTTTGGTTTGATCCAGAATTCCAGAGTCCCGGCCGAGGCGCTGATGTTGTTGGCGGCGGCGAAGGTGATCTGATTTCCCGCGGTGAGTTGGATGGCTTGGCCGAAGACTCCAGGGACGTAAGCGACACCAGCGCCAGAAGCGGAGGCCGGAGTTTCGCCCTGCAGGCCGACGAGGTTGCCGTCGAAGCGAAGGAGGAGTGTGGTGTCGGCGTCGGCGGGAAGCGTTTGTGCTGGCAGGCTTAAGGCGAATGCCAGTAACGAGGCAAGAACAAAGCACTGGCGCATAGCGCCATCATACCGATGTTTTCAAACTATTTGATGGCCAGGCTGACGGTTCGCGGGCTGCGGATGCCGCCGAGGTCGAGGACGACCGGAACAATGCCGGGGTCGAGATCGAGTGGGACTCGGACGTTGAGCTGCGTTAGGCCGCTGACGACGCCCGGGGTACTGCCGGCGAAAAGCAGTTCCGCTTCCCGGTCGGCGATGAACACCCTCGTGGCCAGAGTGGGGCGGGGAGGATTGTTGCCGGTGACCTCGCCGTCGACTTGGGCGGGGGTGGTGCGGCCGGTGCCGTTCGCGTAAAGCACGACGATGGAGCCGCGGTCGGCGGGATTGGAGGCGGTGTTAATACTGCCGTCCTGATTGAGGAACGCTCCGCCACCGAGTCCAGAGGAGTTGTAAGTGAAGAAGGCCGGCGACGCCGCCTGGACTGGAAAATTGAGCGAGTTGGTGGGGCGGCCGGCTACTTCGACGCGGAGGGTGGTGCCGGGTTCAGAGACGCCGTAGGGCACGATGCAATTGATTTGATTCGCAGAGACATAGGTAAGCGGGGCGGGAATGCCGTTGAAGAGAACGCGGGTATCGTTGAGTTGGGTCGCGACGCGGCCTTGGGCCGTGAGGGCGAGGCCGGCGGGTTGGGCTGGACCGATGGCAAGGCCATAGAGAGTGAGGAACTGGCCTGGGGCGAGCGGGACAGTGAGTTGGCTGGCGGCGTTGACGGTGCCGGCGAGGCTGATGAGATTGGGGACGGCGAAGCTGGCGGTGAGGAAGAGGTCGCGGTCGACTGTGACTTGGGGAGCGGCGTCGTCGCCCCAGCCGCTGAAGGTGAAGTTACCGCGGGGCGAGGCGGTGAGGGTGAGTACGGAACCGGCTGGGACGAAGCCGTCGGCAGGGATAGCGGGGTCAACGGTGAGGGCTCCGCCGTTGGAGGGCGAAGTCAGGAGCGTGACCCGATGCTGGGAGGAGAAGTCAGCAGTGAGGGTGGCGGGGCTGGCGGTGGCGGTGTAGGTTTGGGAAGCGGCGGCACCCAGGGACCAGGAGGAGAACTCGTAGCGAGAGTTGGAGTCGAGAGCTTTTTGGGACGGAGTGGCGACATTGAGAGTGTGAGTGGAGCCGGGGGCCCAGTTGAAGCGCCGGGGCGTGGTTTGGGCGGTTCCATCGATGACGACACGGAGACCGGGCGGGTTGGAGGTGACGGTGGTGAGGACGGCGTTTGAGAACCCGGCGGTGTAACGGAGGTCAGTGCCTTCGATGGGGATCCGAATGGGATTCGCACTGCCGTGGGAGGAGAAGTAGCCGAAGCCGGACCAGTTGGTGAATTCGAAGCCGGGGGCGGGAACGGCGCTGAGTTGGACGAGCGAGCCGGCGGGGACGCGGTCGTTGTCGGCAGTCGGGGTGAGGCGGATGGAGCCTGCGGTGGCGGGGTTGCTCAAGAGGGGAAAGGCGACCATGCGCCGATAGTGCACGGTGTAAACGGTCGAATTGGCGGAGGCGGTGATGGTCTGAATGCGGGGGCCAAAGTTGCTCCACCGGCCGTAGACGAATTGGGTTGCGTCGCGGGTTTGATCGTCGGCGCGGAGAGTATGAGTCGAGCCGGGGGCCCAGTCGAAGGAAGCAGGGGTGGTAACGGAGCGGGCGTCGACGAAGAGGGTGAGGCCAGGGGGGTTGGAGGTAATGGTGGTGCGGCGAGGGGCAAGGCCGTAGAGGCGGGTGATCGTATCGATATCCGAAGCGGCGAGGGCGGTGCGTTGGCCGATGGGGATGCCGCGCGGGACGGTCTGCATGGCGTAGTTGAGGGGGTAGGCGAAGCCGTCCTCGGAGTAGTGCATGATCGAATCGAAGGGATAGGGGCCGACGTCATCGCCGTCGGTGAGGGCGGGTTCGTACTGGCTTTGGTCGCTGCGAGCGATGGCGGAAAGGTCGACGTCGACGAACATGTCGCGGTCCTGGCGGGATTGCGTGTGCCAGAGGCCAAGGGCGTGGCCGATTTCGTGGATGATCGAGCCGACAAGGCAGGTATCGGGCAGGTTGATGAACTGGCGGCCGCCGCTGCGGCCGACATTGGAGCTGCAGGCGAACCCGTTGCGACGGCGAAACTGGATGTAGTCGGTTTCGGTTGTGCGGAGGACGAGGCGGACAGGCGTTGCGTCGTTCCAGGCGCGAATGGCGGGTTCGAGGCGGGTGGCCACGTCGGGGACGTCGCTATCGATGACGTAGGGGACGACGCCGTTGGGCCAGCGGTAGCGTTGCCCGAGGACCACGCTGGAGGCGCGGTTGGCTGCTTTACCTTCGATGTCATTGACGGGCCCCAGCACGATGTCGCCGACCACGGCCTCACCTTCGACCACCTGGTAGCGAATGCGGCGTCCATTGACTTCGGTTTCGCGCCAGTCGGGGGACTGTGCCTGGAGGGTGAAGGCGAAGGCAAGAGCGACTAGAAATCTCATGGCAGCAGTCTTGAGATGCCCGGAGGGGCGTTGCGGTTTCGCTCCGATTATCACTGGACGGCGATGTAAGATCGCGGGGTCGACGTGGGAAGGATCCGGCGGGGACCGGTCTAGAGAACGAAAAGAAGAGCGGGAATCGTTATCAGAGGTAAAACAAAGAAATACCGGCGACACCAGCAGCGCCCGCTTCCGCGCACTGTAACGCATTTTCCGGGGTGATACCACCCAGCGCGAAGAGGGGGATGGTGAGGGCGGAGCAGGCTTGGCGGAGGGCGATAAGGCCGAGGCCGGGATGATAATCGGGCTTGGAAAAAGGCTGAAAAATGGGGCTAAAGAAGACGTAATCGGCGCCTTCGGATTCGGCTTGGCGGAGTTCTTCGAGGGTGTGGCAGGACACCCCGATGAGAAAGCCCGGCGGGGTGAGGAGGCGGAACGTGGAAGGGGCCGGGCTATGGGCGGGGAGATGGAGGCCGTGGGCCCCGGCGGCGAGGGCGACGTCGAGGCGGGAGTTGATGAGCACTTTTCTCTGCGGCGCGGCGGCGATGGCCGCGAGGGCGCGGGCGTAGAGATCCCGGGCGGGGAGGTGTTTGGCGCGGAGTTGGAACCAGTCGGCGGCGGGGTGGACGGGAAGGGCCTCGGCGATTTGGCAGCGGAGCATATTAGAGAATGCGGAGCGCGGCCGGGGGGAAGACGATGAGCCACTCGCGAGTTTGGCGGAGGGGTTCGTATTCGGCGCGGGACATTTCCACCGAAAGGCCGTCGGCGAAGTGGAGGATGACCGAGTAGGGCCGTTCGGCGACGCGTTCGAGAGTGGTGGGGATTTGATTTTCCGTTGGCGCGCCGGAGCGGGGCAGAGCGCGGAGAAGAGAGGGGAGCAGGCAGAGGGTGATCCGGTCGCCGATGAAATGAGAGGGATAGTAGGGACCGGTGAGTTCGTGGTCAAGGCAGCGGATACGGCTAGTCTGGCGGCTGGGATCGAGAGCGCGGATTTCGGCGGGGAGGAGGGTGTAAATGCCGAGCAAGTGGGCGGCTTCCGAGGAGGCGGGATAGTCGACGACTTGGCGCGGAGTGCCGGATTGGATGATATGGCCTTCGTGGATGATTTGGAGGGAGTCGCCGAGTTCGAAGCACTCTTCGAGGGAATGCGTGACGAGGACAATGGGGGTTTCGTACTGGGTGCGGACGGCGCGCAAAATGCTATATAGCTCTTGGCGGAGGGAGGCGTCGAGGCCTTGGGCGGGTTCGTCGAGCAGGAGCATGCGGGGGGCACGGAGGAGGGCGCGGGCGATGGATCCGCGTTGCTTTTGGCCGCCGGAGAGTTCACCGGGACGGCGCGCGGCCACCTCCGACAGTTGGAACTGTTCGAGGGAGACTTTGACTTGGCGAGCACGTTCGCGGGGAGGGAGGGCGTGGGCGGCGAAGGCGAGATTTTCGGCCAGGGTCATGTGCGGGAAGAGCGCGTAGTTTTGGAAGACGTAACCGCAGCGGCGGGCCTGGGGCGGGAGGTTAACGCGGGTCTCGCCGTCGTAGAGGATGGAATCGTCAAGGAGAATGCGTCCGGAGGCGGGGGTGGCGAAGCCGGCGATGGAATCGAGGGTGAGCGTTTTTCCGGAGCCGGAGGGCCCGAACAGTACGGTGACCCCGGGGCGGGCTTCGAAGGCGAGATCGAGGGCGAAGGCGCGGGAGCCGGGCCGGGCGGGGAACGAATGTTTGAGACGAACTTGCAGCATGGTCAGGCTCGTTTGGGGGCGAGGGCGTTGGCGAGGGTGAGCAGGGCGATGGCGAGGGCGGAGACGGCGAGAACGAGCCAGCGGGCGAGGTCTCCGTTGCCGCCTTCGACGGCGTCATAGATGGCGACGGCGACGGTTTGGGTGCGTCCGGGGATGTTGCCGGCGAGCATGATGGTGACGCCGAAATCGCCAAGGGAGCGGGCGAAGGCCAGGGCGGCGGCGGCGAGGATGGGGCGGAGAGCGAGGGGGAGGGTGATATGGACGAAGACGCGCCATTCGGAGGCGCCGAGGGTGCGGGCGGCCCGTTCATAGACGTGGTCCACGGATTCGAGGGCGGCGCGGGCGGACTTGATGAGCAGGGGCGCGGAATGGAAGAGGGCGGCGACGACCGCGGCTTGCCAGGTGAAGACGAGAGGGCTGCCGGTGACTGTTTCGTACAGGCGGCCGAGAGCGGATTCGCGGCCAAGAAGGATTAACAAGTAGAAGCCGAGGACGGTGGGAGGAAGGACGAGAGGGAGGGAGATGGTGGCATCGAGGACTTCGCGGCCACGGAAGGAGCGGTTGGCGAGAAGCCAAGCAAGGGCGAGGCCGATGAGCAGCGAGAGGACCGTGGCCAAGGCGGCCACGCGGAGGCTGAGCCAAAGCGGGAACCAGTCGTGCTGCATATGGGTGGCTAAACAAATTATAGCTGTTTTGTTTTACGGCGAACATGTTATGAAGAGATTATGCAGATAGCGGGGAAGCGAGTAATGGTGACGGGCGGGGCCTCGGGGTTGGGGGCGGCGACGGTCGAGGAGTTTCGGGCGGCGGGGGCGGAGGTGCGGGTGTTGGATCGGGCCTTGGGGCAGGACGTGTTGCGGGATGAAGACGTGGCGGCGGGACTGGCGGGGGGCGTGGATATCGTAGTGAATTGCGCGGGGGTGGCGACGGCGCAGCGGACGGTGGGACGGGAGGGGCCGATGGCGCTGGAGGATTTCGAGCGGGTGATGCGGGTGAACGTGTTGGGGACGTTCAACGTGATTCGCTGGGCAGCGGCGGCGATGATGGAAAACGCGGCGAACGCGGACGGGGAGCGGGGCGTCATTGTGAACACGGCTTCGATTGCCGCGTTTGATGGCCAGATTGGGCAGGCGGCGTATGCGGCGTCGAAGGCGGCGGTAGCTGGGATGACGCTGCCATTGGCGCGGGAGTTTGCGCGGGTGGGGATTCGGGTGGTAGCGATTGCGCCGGGGTTGATGGATACGGCGATGCTGGATGCGCTGCCCGCGAGCGTGAAGGGGGAATTAGGAAGGACGGTACCGTTCCCGAATCG
>JBKJLJ010000443.1:0-3246 GCA_046597015.1 Bryobacteraceae bacterium | reverse complement strand
ATGGGTAGTAGTTCCCATGGTTTCGTCCAGTCCGTACCGTCGCCTTTGGCGTGCTCGTACTCTCCTCCGGCCGGCCCGGAGTGCAGCTTCGATTCAGCGCCAAAGGCGACGGTACGGACTGGACGAAACCATGGGAACTACTACCCATCACCTCCCCCAATCCCGAGGCCGATACCTGCGCCTACACGGACCTCGTCGCCCTGGATCGCAATAGTTTCCTCATCGTGTACTCGTGGTTCCTGAAGCCGGATCGTGAGGGCAACCCAAGGAAGGCCATCCTCGTGCGCCGCGTCCGTGTGACCCCAACATCCCCTGTCGCGAAATGACGATGAACTCAAGAATGCGGTTGCCCTGGAGCATCTGGGGAAGATGGGTCCGGCGGTTCCATCCGGCGCTAGTAGCCGTGGAGCAATCGAAACGAGTTAATCGATATCGGGGGATCAGACCGCTATGGGGAGCGAAACCGAAGGGGACGGGTTCGCCATCATCCAAGCTGCATGATCTCCCGGAGACCATTCCAGTGCCGCCATCTCTTCTGCGGTGACGGTGCCAAGGCGACTCTGCAGGCGTTCCTTTGCCACCGCTCGGATTTGGTCACTTACCGCCACCGCCTGTCGCGCCACAAGAGATCGAGATCAGAATCGGTGGGCTCGCTTTCGGTGAGCTCGACAGGGGGACCACGATCACCGTCCTTCGCCTTTCGTTAAGCACTCTCACCGACATCACGATGCAAGGACGTGTCTTGCGAATCTCCGAACCGAGAGTTGAATCGAGCGCTACCCACCAGATGTCACCCCGCTCCGGGATCACTTCCAGGGTTCCGCCATTCCGTCGGAGAGTGCGTCGAACTCACTCTCGATTTCGGCCAGATCGAGGTCCTGATTCGCCATCTCACAAGCACGGATCAACACGGCATCGCGTTCCGCGAGTCAGGCAGCGAGCGCCTCACTCACGAAGCGCGAACGGTCGCGCGAGGCAACTCTGTGCAGGAACTGTACCGCCAATGGCTCTGGTACGCTGAAGGTCAACTTCCTCATCGCCATAACGCCATACTACCAGAGTGGAAAAGCGGGTACTCGTATGATACCGGCCTAAAGCGGCGGCGTCAGGTTGAATTTCAGGAACTCAGACTCTAGATTGACTCCCCCAAGGGCGATCCGTTAGGTTCACCACTTGGGTTACCTGCTCTGCGCTCTAGCCGTCAGTGTGTCTGCCCAGCCGCCCGCTTGCGGCGCACCGATTTCGAGGAAACCCTCCACGGCCAGCCGGTAGCGGACCCCTGCCGGTGGCTCGAAAATGCGAATTCCGCCGACATGCAAACGTGGGGGAACGCCCAGAGCCAGTTTGCCCGCGCCGACCTCGACAAACTCCCTGTCCGGGAGGCACTGGCCGCGCGCGTCGCCCAACTTTCCGCCGTTACCCGAGGAGGGACGGCGACCGAAGCGGGCGGACGGCTTTTCTACTTGCGCCAGGACCCCTCCGATAATCAGCCGATTCTCTACATCACCTCCGGCAGCGGCCCGGCGCGCGTGCTGCTCAATCCGACTCTGCTTTCGGCGAAGCGGCGGTTCCGGCGGTCGGCGTGATGGATACGCTCCGATTTCACAAGTTCACGGTGGGAAGGGGGTGGCACTGCCCCCCGCCTTGGGTAACTTTTGACTTCCTTCCGTCTCGCCTGCAAACGCTTCCGCACCGTCTACCGCCAGGTAGTGAAGTGCCCGCAACGGCTCGTCCCGCAATGATCCGTGAACTCCGGAAGCGGGAAACTCTCCGGTCCTTCTTCGCCCCACTTGCGCCGGTCTCTCCCGGCAAATCTGCCAAATTCGATCAGCCGCATCTGCTACTGTAGGGATCGATGCAACGGCTGATCCTGTTCTGGTGGTGCCTCGTACTCCAAGCACAGTCGCCATATCCATGGCTGGAGGCGATCGCGCAGCGCCAGTTGGCCGCGCGCCGCGAGGCGGTCGGGCGGCTGCGGACGCCGGACGAGATCCGGGCCCATGGGCGGGAGGTCCGCCAGAAGTTACTGCGTTGGATGGGCGGGTTGCCACCCGTCAAAACGCCGCTGAATGTTACTCGCACCGGGACCATTGAACATGCCGACTACCGGGTCGAGAAAATTCGGTTCGAATCGCAGCCGCAGTTCTTCGTGACAGCGAATCTCTATATCCCGAAGGGCGGTAAGGGGCCGTTTCCAGCCGTAGTCCAGCCAACGGGGCATAGCTTAACCGCCAAGGCCCGGGAGCTGTATCAGAGCCTCTCGATCGGCTTGGTGAAGTATGGGTTTGTGGTGCTGACCTACGACCCGTTGGGGCAGGGCGAGCGGCGGATCTTCTTTGATCGGGAACTCCGGGATTCGAAAGTGGGGGGGACCACGGTGGAGCATCAGATGGTCGGGGTGCAGGCATTACTGGGCGGGGAGAGCTTGGCCCGGCAGATGGTCTGGGACGGGGTCCGGGCGATTGATCTCTTGCAGGGGTTGAGTGAAGTAGACGGGGAAAAGATCGGCGTCGCCGGCTGTTCGGGCGGCGGGACGCTGACGGCGTATTTGGCGGCGGTGGATGACAGGGTGAAGGTGGCGGCACCGGCTTGCTACATCTCCTCCTGGCAGGAGCAATTGGCTGGCACGGGTCCACAAGATGCCGAGCAACAGTTTCCGGATCAATTGCGGGATGGCTTCGACCACGGCGACTTACTGATTGCCGCGGCTCCGAAGCCGTATTTGATCGCTTCGACGACGGAGGATTTCTTTCCGTTGGCCGGGGCGCAGCGGACTTATGAAGAGGCAAAGTTTATCTACAACCGCTTCGGGGCCGAGGATAAGATCGCCTGGTTTACGGCCCCGGGCGGCCACGGGATGCGGGCGGATACGCGGGGAGCGATCTATGGCTGGATGCGGAAATGGCTGCAGGGCACGCCGGGACCGGCTCCGGAGCCTTCGTTCACGGTCGAGCTAGAAGAGGATTTGCAGGTTTCGGCAAGCGGGCAGGTGGGCGGGGATACGGCGAGTACGATGAACATGCGGCGGTTACGAGCGTTGCGGGGGACCGGCGGAGATGTGCTGGCGGTGACGCGGTATGAGGCGTACACGGGGCCCCTGGAGATTCGGGAGGAGAAAGCCGATCGGTTCTCCTATGAGTCCGAGCCTGGGCGTCGGGTACCGGCGGCGTTGTACCGGCCGGCCACTGAGAAGGGGGGAGTGGTGTTGATGCCGGACGCTGGGGGGCGAGGGGCGGGTTCGGCAAG
>JBKJLJ010000432.1:0-7193 GCA_046597015.1 Bryobacteraceae bacterium | reverse complement strand
CCTATGCGAGCGTCGAACCAACTCAGTCGCTGTTCGATGCCAATCCGACTCTGAAGGCGCTGAAGGGCCCAGCCCGTCAGGCCGCGATCGCCTCGGCAAAGATGCGTTGGGACGTGCCGGACGCGGTGCCGACCGAGAAGTTGAACCGCATAGTCTGGGGCCAGATCCGCGGTTGGAAGACCCCCTATCCGCAGCCTCGTAACGCCGTCTTTGCTCCGATTGCATTGAATACCGACGAGGACGAAGACGGCGACAAACGCCGTAAGCGTTAGGCTGCTTTGCTGTACTATGCCAGAGTTGGGGCGGCCGCCCGGAAACTTCCGCTGGAGGCGCTCGTCGCCGATGCCGCTCATTTTCGAATCCGGGGAAGCGAAATCGGATCTCCAACCATGCCGAAGTGACGTGGGGAGTACTTCATTTCCGCTGCGTCGCGGGCAATTGGGAACGGCAGAAATGAAAAACGGGGGCGGGAGCCATAGGCTCCCGCCCCCGAGGTTGGACTCAGTTGCTATCAGCCGCTAGGGGATGACAGTTGCCGAGAAGGTGATGGTCCCAGTCGCTACCCCAGTTGCACCCGGGGCCATCGTTCCGTCAGTGGCGGTGACGACGACACTGTAAGTGCCGGCGGCCGTTCCACTTGCCGAGGAAACGACGCCCGTGCTGCTGTTGACCGTGAAGCCCGCAGTTGCAGTCGCGTAGGTTATGGTGCCGGTTCCGCCGGTCGCGGTGATGGTGCGAACCGGACCAGCGGTACCGGTGGCAGGAGTCAACGGAGTGGTCGGGGTCATCAGCAACGCATGGTTCAGCGAGAAGCTGGTTGCACCAGTTACGGGGCTAGCAGTCGTCGCATCCGTTCCCGTTACCGTGATCGAGTAGATACCGGCCGGGGTGAGGGCAGTGATACCAACCACTCCGCTACTGGCTCCAACCGTCATGCCGGTCGGTAGCGTGCTAGGCGTCGTGATGGCGTAGGTGTAAGGGAACAGGCCGCCGGTCGCCGTCACCGTGGTCACGGTCGCGTTCGCCGTGCCAAAGGTGCCAGTGAACGGTGAAGTACCCGTTGAACTAAGGAACAAGCCTCCCGCGACAGTAACTGTGAAGGAGACCGAACCAGTCAACGGTACGTTGGCCGAATCGGTAGCGGTCACGGTCACTTGGTAGGTGCCGGAGGTGTTTGCCGCCGGGGTGCCGGAAATCGCGCCCGTAGCGGTATTGAGGGTTAGACCGGCCGGTAGCAGGCCCGAAGTCAGCGCGAACAGGTAAGGCGAAGTGCCCTCGCTGGCCAACACTAAGTTGTTCGAACTGGCCCAGGCTACGCCAACCGTTCCGGTCAATCCGGACCCGGTCGGAGGACGAACCCGCAACCGCGGAGTCACCCAGATGCTAACTCCGGCTTGGCTCGTCCGGCTGGCCGAAGTCACTACCACCGGTAACTGCGCCGCGGCCGTCAAAGTCGCGATCGAAGTGCCGGCTGTATTGGTGAAGGCGGCGGTTCCGTTGATCGGCAGTTTCGCGTTGATCTGATAGAGACCAGCAATCCCGTCCGGAACGAAACCAGCGTACGTTACCGTCGCTGCCCGTCCGCCGATGGTTACCGAGGGGCTGTTGCCAGACGCCGCGGCGATACAAGGGACCAGACGATCGGTGTTGAGCAGGGCGCTCTGCATGATCGATCCGTCAATGGAGAGCAACGAGGAACTCGCCGCCGCGTTCAACGAGGTCAGGAAACTGGACGTCGAAACGCAGTCGGTTCCCCAGGTTGGATTGCCGGTCGTACCCACGCTCGCGTTGTCAGCGCCCGCACTCGGCGAACCAAGGCCGGTTAGATACAACTGAATCGTGTCCGAGGTGCCCCCGGACACGGCGCCCGCGTTCGTCCGCACCGCAGCCGGGTTAGCCGCGGTGACGACCGCCCATTTTGAGTCGAGCACCGCGCCGTCGCCCTGTCCGTTCGAACCGACAGTAAACATGCCGGGGTTGGTGGAAGCAATCGTCACTCCAAATGGAGCGCCGACTTTCTGAGTCGCGCCGGTTCCATAACCAAAGCTGACCACCATATCCACATTGGTGCCGATGTTCGCCGTGAGGGCAGCCGGAACCATGACATTGATCTGGTTGTTGGTCGCAAACAGAATCGGGGCGGTGGCAATGACGACAGGCGTCGAGGCCTGAGTCTGGAAGGTAACCATCAGATTGCGCTGCGTAGCGCCGGCCGCATCCGGGCTGATCGTCGCAGGGTAGGTCAGCGTGGTCGCGTCAGCCGCACCGTAGAGCACCTGAGAACTGCTGCAACCCGTACCGCCAGAGGTGCAGAAGTTTGTCCCGAAGATCGAAATCATATCGTAGGGAGCAATAGTCTGCAACGAAGGGGGATTCACCTGAAGGTAAGCCGAGGCGCTCGTCACCGCTTGCACAATCGGGTTGTTCCCAATCGAAAGGGTGGCTTGGCCGGAGGGTGTACTGCAGGCTCCACTCACCGGGTTACAGATACCGATCACCACCGATCCGCCCGTACCGGTCGGCGAGAACGGCAACGCCGCGTCCGCCACGGCCGGCACGATGATCGTCAGGATGATGTTGGAACCATTGACGACCGTCGACGTGATGTTCGTGTTCGTCACGAGTGCACCCGAGGACACGATGCCAACTTTCGTCCGCAACGCCGGATCGGTACCGGTAATGAAGCCGGAGCCCGTCAACACCGCGGTAAATGTGGTGCCGGAGGCCGCCGTCGGCAGACTCGCCGGGCTGATCCCGCTTACCGTCGCGCCGGCCGATTGCACGTTGACGTTGATCGTGACCACAATCGTCTGCGCCGGGCTACCCCAGGTAAACGTCGCCGTCCCCGTCAACACATTTCCAGGAACCGCCGAGGCAAACAACAGTTGATCGAACGTCACCGGAATCGGCGTTCCGAAGCTGTAGGCCAATCCGCTCTGCAGGCTGCTTGCCACAATCGGAGCCAGCTTTCCGCCCGTCACCAATGTGTAGGGGATCGGGGAATCGCTCGACACCGCCGTAATAAGCATCGTTGGCAAAGCTTGGCCCACAACCCAGTTGATGTTGCGAGTCGTGCCTTCCGAAACCGTGAGCTTCGGAGCCGGGTTATTGACAGACAAAGTCACGGGTAATGACAGATCGCCGAAATTGGCGACCCTCAGTCGGACAGTCGCGCTATAAGTGCCCGCCGCGAGAGTATCGGCCACCGTTGTCGAGCTAAACCGCAGGCTCCGCGGTGCCGATCCGTTCATCGAATCGACGGTCAGCCAAATCGGCAGCGTCGTCGTGTCGACCGTAAAGAATGGCGTGCCGGTGGAAGCGCCAATCACCACATCAGCCTTGCCGGCCGTGCCGGAACCCTTCACGTAGGTGATGGCCGCCGAACTCGGCGTCGCAGTCAAAACGGTAGGAGGAAGTACGCGCAGGGTCACTGGAATTACCTTGTTCGGTGCGGGTGCGTTCAACAGCGTAACCGTCGTCGAATTCGTCGTCCCGACGGCAAAACCGCCGCAGCCCGCGGTCGGGACAACGCTAATGGATGCTGGGGTGGTCGCGTTCGCATTCCGCGCCACGAGCGAGGTCACCGTTGCCCAAGCCGCGCCGGTACCACTGGCGTTGCCGGTCGTGTCAATCGTAAACGGCGTCCCTCCGTTGGCCAGCGTCACCGCCGAGGCGACCGAGGTAGTCTGCGTCGGACCAACCGTGTAGGTCCCAGAGCTCAGTACGCAGGTCAATGCGAACGAAGTCGGCGTCGGCGTCAATGGGCTCGTCGCCGCAGTCACCGCAAACGCGATCGTCACCGTCGCGCTCAACGTCGGGCTAGCGCCATAGGCGAACCGGAAAGTCACGTTATTCGTGCCCGCGGTCGCTCCCGCACAACCGGCCACCGCATTCACCGTAAACGTCACACCAGCCGTCTGGTTGGCCGTCGTCAACGACGCCGTCGTGGGCGTCACCACGATCCCGGCCGGTAAAGCACCCAGGGAGACCGGAATCGCCGCACCGCCAGCGGCAATCGGCGTTACCGGTTTTACGACGATGCTAACCGCCGTTCCAGGTCCTGTCAAACTGCTACAAGTTACATTGACCGACGCTGGAGCCGCCGAAACCTGGGCTTCCGCCCGGCCGCCGGTAAACAACCCCAGAAGCATTACCATCCACACCGTCAAAGAGGGCGTCCATAAGGCCTCAACCCTCAAGCGGCGAATCATATCCAATGGAATTTTCATAGATTACATCCTTTTTGTTGACATCGATTCAGCGCCATCAAGCCGCAAGAGGCCGATGTTTCACTGCCATCGCAAACCATATCGGCGCGATAGGATGGACCATGAAGAATGTTTCTATATTTCCGCGAACTCCCTTACTTGCCCCGCAAAAAACAAAAGCGGGACGGAGCCATCTAAGTCCGCCGTCCCGCCTCTCTCAGTAATTCGCCCTACCCGGGGCCTATTTCGCCAACTGCTCTTCCAGCCACGGCAAAAACAATCCCAACACGCTGCGTCGAATGATCAACACTTGGGTCGTCGTCTCCCCCGGCTTGGCTACCCCCATTGCAATGACTAACCGGTCGTTCCCCATCCGCCGAACCCGTACCGGCCATTGCCGATCCGTCTCGGTTGGCCAATAGTAAGTCTGCGTGCTCTTAACGGGTAACAGCGCGTCCACATTCACCGCCAAATGAAAGTTTCGCGTAACACTCACTAACTTGCCGTCCGTCTTGCGAAACATCAACAAATGGCTGAAGTCATGCTGGTCCAACACGTCGGTTTTGTAGTACCAAGTCAGATACCCGGGGCTGGCGTCGCCGATCTGCACCGGCGCGCCCATCCCCCGGGTCAACTGCTCGGTACTCTCGTCGAGCGTATACCGCATTAACTCTCCCACTGGGAGCAACGTCTGGCCAGCCAAAAGGCCAGCCAGCGCGACTCCCAATAGGGTGAAACGAACCCAACTCATTTGCCGACCGTCTGGGGAAAACGGGCCGATTTCAGCAACTCAACAACCTTGTCTCCGTCGCTGGTATCGGTGCTCAACGCCGCCGCCATCTTGAAAAATATGTCGGTCTGGTGCATGTAGCCAGTGAACAATAGCGCACCAGGACCTTCGGCGGTAACCGGTACGCTGGAACCGGTGTGGTCGCCAGTCCGGAAACCCACTGCCAGCCTGCGTAAACCAGCACCCGTATTCACGGGATAGCCAGTCGCGGCGTCCATCCGATAAGCCGGCGTACCAAAATAAGTGGAGTAGGTGCTGGCCGCCGGATCACTCGCCACGGAAGTGCCCGGAAAGGAACTCGGTGCCCCTCCGGTACCACCGTTGTTCGACGCGCCCGTGCTGGCGTTGATGAACGGCAAACCGGCCCGCGCATTCGAATACGAGTCGCCATACACCGTAAAATCCTGTGTCCCAGCCGGCGTCGTGTAGCTGATCTTCGTGCTCTTACTCCGGTTCAGGTACTCGGCGTCTGGGATATTCGACACCCCGATAATGTGCATCGATTGATCATGGTCCGCCGTCACGACGACGAGCGTGTCCTTCGCCGTCCGCTTCGCCGCCCACGCCCGCGCCACGCCCACCGCCTTGTCCATTTCAATCGTGTCCCAAATCGTACCCGCGGCCTGATTCGGATGCGATTGCTTGTCAATCGAAGCGGCCTCCACCATCAGAATAAACGGCGATTGGGAAAAGCTCGTCGACAGAATTTCGATGGCCTTCTCGGTCATGAGTTCAAGCATCGGCTGGTCGGTAAACGTTCCTAAATTCGCCACCGGCTCCGAAGCCGGGCGCTCCAGTTTCAGCTTGTCGTAGGCGACGTCCATGTTCACGTCCGCCGCCGTCGTGATCCCGTTCGAGCCCGGCGCGGGTGCGGGCGAACCTTTGAACAAACCGATCGTCGGCTGGCCGTACTGGAGTGCCTTCAACTCCGTCGCCGTTGTCACGTACCGATAACCCAGCCCCTGGAATTCGCCGATCAAGTTCCGTTTGTCCGGCCGGCCCTCCGCCGTAAACGGATCCGCACCACCGCCGAAGATCACGTCGAAGGCGGGCGCGCCATTCAACATCGGATTCTCGCGGTACTGCCGGGCAATCTCAAGCCGCGTCTGGCGAAAGCCGGAATAGGCACCTTGCACCGCCGGAGTTGCGTCGGTTACCGCCGCTGTCGTCACAATCCCCGTCCGGTAGTTGTACCGCCGCTTCAAGTACTGCCACAGGTTCTCTACCCGCGGATTGTCCAAGATCGACGGCTGGGTCGCCGCGGTCGTGATGCCGGTGAAGCGCCAACGGCAATCGGTCCCGTCGGCGAACACGTTAACAGCGTTCAAAAAGCTCTTGTTGCCGCTCGCCCATGCCGTTCCCGTATTGGCCGAATCGGGCACAATCGAATCCGTACCGTAGGTCATCGACATCCCAGAAACCGGCATCTTGTCCATCTCTAGAAGATTGTCAAAATAGCCTTCCCGGAAGGAGTTTTTGCCGCTGGCGTCCACGATCGAGCGCGAAACTAAACGGGCAGCATCCCGATAAGCGGTGCCCATCGCGTCGCCAACAAACAAGACGATGTTCCGCCGTTGACCGCCCGACAAAGTAAACGGCATCACCGATACCGTCCGCTTGTCCGTCAAGGTCACCCCGTCCGCCGTCAGCGATACGGTTAACTCGACGTCTCCGGTGCCCTCAAACGACTGCAGATTCGCCCGGACCACAAAGTCCGTGGAGGTGTCGCAATCGAGCTCTGCCTTTACCGGCGCGGCAAATCGCGCAGTCAGATCGACCGGTCCCGCGGTAACCTTTACGTTACTCACGGCCGTCGCGTTGCGGACCTCCACGACGAGGTCAACATATTGACCCTGCAGCAGCCGGAGCCGCTCCGGAAGAGCAAAACGCGCCGACGGCGCAGTCGCTTGAGCCCAGGCACCAACCTGAGCAATGCTAATCATGAGAAGTAAGAATCGAAGTGGATTGAAATTTGACACGGAATCTCCGGGGTGTAAACGAACTACACCCCCCAGTCTAAAGACGCCTCATTGCGTCTTCACGAAAATCGCGTGACGCTTTGGTTACTTTCGCGCCGCTTCGAATTCGATCGTCACGCCGATTTCATCGCCCACAACGACGCCACCTGTTTCAATCAGCTTGTTCCACGTCAAATCATACTCCCGACGGCTTAACTTGCCCGTGGCGGTTGCGCG
>JBKJLJ010000405.1:0-4148 GCA_046597015.1 Bryobacteraceae bacterium | reverse complement strand
CGTATGTGTTGCCGGAGCGGCTGCATCCGACGCGCTGGACGGCGGATTGCGCAGTGCGATTTCTCGAAGACTACCAGCGGCCCGAGCCGTTCTTTCTGAAGGTTTCGTTTGCGCGTCCGCATAGCCCGTATGACCCGCCGCAGCGCTGGATGGACTTCTATCGGGACCGGCCATTGCCGGAGGCGACGATTGGCAAATGGGCGGAGGGGAATCGGCCGCGGAACACCGAGAAGAACGACCTGTGGCGGGGAGATTTAGGGGCGGCGGCGATTCGGGAATCGCGGCAGGGGTATTGGGGTTCGGTGTCGTTTGTGGATGAGCAGATTGGCCGGATTGTGGAGTCGCTGGAGAAGCGGGGGATGCTGGAGAACACGTTGATTGTCTACACGTCCGACCACGGGGACATGCTGGGCGACCACCACCTTTGGCGGAAGTCTTACGGATACGAGGGATCGACGCGGATCCCGATGATCATCCGGTTGCCGGGGGCGAAGAAGGGGCAGTTGATCGCCGAGCCGGTGGAGTTGCGGGACGTGTTTCCGACGCTGCTGGATGCGGCAGGGGCGGCTCCGAGCCGGCCAATTGATGGGCGGTCGATGCTGCCGTTAGTGAGAGGGAAGAAGGAAGGCTGGCGGGAGTGGATTGACCTGGAACACGGGGTTTGTTACGACGAGACGAACCAGTGGACGGCGTTGACCGATGGCCGGTGGAAGTACATTTTCCACGGGTTTTCGGGGGAAGAGCAGTTGTTCGATCTGGTGGGTGACCGGGGGGAGTTGGTTAACCGCAGCGACGACGCGGCGCGGCTGCGGCTTTGGCGGGGGCGGATGATTGGGCATTTGGAAGCGCGGGGCGAGGCTTGGGTGAAGGGCGGGAAGTTGGCGACGCGGCAGAAGATGGTGCAGTATTCGCCGCTTTATCCGCAAGGCCGCTAGCTAGCGGCGCTGCCAGCGGCCATCGCGGAAGTCGGCTTCGGCGTCGCGCCAGGGGCCGAACTTGCAGGCCATCTGGCCGCCATCGACGAGGAGGGTCGTGCCGGTGATGTAGCTGGCCCAGTCGCTGGCGAGGAAGACGGCGGCCTTGGCGACCTCTTCGGGTTGTCCGCCGCGGCCCATGGGGATGGCGCGGAAGTACTCCTTGATGACGGATTCGTTGTTGAAGGAGTCGGCGGTGAGGCGGGTCTGGATGAGGCCAGGGTTGACGGCGTTGACGCGGATGCCGTAGGGGCCGAGTTCATTGGCGGCCGTGTGGACAACGCCGAGGACCCCGGCTTTGGTGGCGTTGTAGGCGATGAGGTTCTCTTCGCCGTCGTAGGAGTTGGTGGAGGCGGTGAGGACGATGGCGCCGGGGCGGCCAGCGGCGCGCATGCGGTTGGAGGCGGCTTGGAGGGTTTCAAAGACGGCGGTGAGGTTGAGGGCGAGAGTCTTGTCCCAGACCTCGCGGGTGGTGTCCGGGATAGGCCGGAGGTAGGCGATGCCGGCGTTGATCATGACGATGTCGGGAACGGGAGAGCGGTCAAAGGCGGCGTCGAGGCTGGCGCGGCTCGTGACGTCGACGGGGCTGGCGGCGTCGAGGTCAAAGACGGTGACTTGGGCACCGCAGGCGGCGAGGGTTTGGGCCATGGCAAGGCCGATGCCGTGGGCGCCGCCGGTGACGATGGCTTGGCGTCCGGTGAGATCAATCTGCATCCAATTAGGCTATCCTGTTCGCAGATGAATGGGCCAACTCGACGTGGATTTCTGGGAACGACCGCAGCTTTAGCGCAAGCGCCGGCGGCGGCTCCGAATATCGTCTTTCTACTTTCGGACGATCACACGGCGGCCGATCTGGGGTGCGCGGGGAATCTGGGCATTCGCACGCCGAACCTAGATCGGCTGGCGCAGCAGGGGACCCGGTTCACGAACTGCTTTGTGACCTCGCCGCAGTGCAGCCCGAACCGGTCGGCGATCTTTACCGGCTGCACGGCGCACACGACGGGCACGTCGCGCCTGCACGCTCCGATGCCGCCTTGG
The DNA here is from genome assembly GCA_046597015.1 of Bryobacteraceae bacterium. Lineage (GTDB taxonomy): Bacteria > Acidobacteriota > Terriglobia > Bryobacterales > Bryobacteraceae. Next base: position 2,136 of record JBKJLJ010000405.1, on the reverse strand, counting down.
GAGCAGAGCTTTCTGGAGCTTTTGAAGGCGCGGGGTTACTATACGGGCGGGTATCGGAAGGTCCATCAGGGGAACGAGTTCAACCGGCGGTTTGACTTTTACCGGGCGGAGAAGACGGCGGCGTTTGCGGAGTTCTTCGATCAGCGCCCGGCGAATCGGCCCTTCTTTCTGCACGTCGGGTTCACGGATCCGCATCGGCCGTATGTGGGCAAGGCGTTTGATCCTCCGCACGACCGGGCGAAGGTGCGGGTGCCGAAGTTCCTGCCGGACACGCCGGAGGTGCGCGAGGACTTGGGGATGTACGCCGACTATATTGCGCGGATGGACGCCGAGTGCGGGCAGATTCTGGACTTGTTGGCGAAGCGGGGGTTGGCGGGGAATACGGTGGTGTTTTTCAGCGGGGACAATGGGATGCCGTTTCCGGGGGCGAAGGGGACTTGCTACGACCCCGGCATCAACGTGCCGCTGATCGTGGCGCGGCCGGGCCAGGCGGGAGGGGCCGTGCGGAAGGAGTTGATTTCGCATGTGGACCTGCCGGCGACCTGGCTCGACCTAGCGAGTGTCCCCTTGCCGGCAAAGATGCAGGGCGTGAGCTTTCGCGGGTTGCTGGACGGGTCACCGTACCGGCAGCGGGAGGCGGTGTTCAGTGAGCGGAATTGGCACGACAACTTCGACCCGATTCGGAGTGTGCGGACGGAACGGCACAAGCTGATCTTCAACGCGGCCCCGCACTTCCCGTATCGGCCGGCGTGGGATTTGGAGGGGAGCCCGACGTGGAAGAACTACTTGGAGCTATCGCGGAAGGGGAAGCTATCGGCGGTTCATGGGCGGCTGCTGCAGCCGACCCGGCCGATGGTGGAGCTGTACGATTTGACGACGGATCCGGACGAGTTTTACAACCTGGCGAGTAGCCCGGCGCATGCGGGCGTTCGGCAAGAGCTACAGCAAAAGTTGGCCGAATGGATGGAGAGGACATACGACTTTCTGCCGCCGACAGCGCCGGGGTGGCCGGCCCGGCTATAGCGTTGTGGCGCAGGGCTCGGCTGTAGCAGGGAGATTGGACTCGGTTGCGGCCTGGAACGGGGGGGGAGTTCCTGGATCGATGGAGCCGCAACCTGCCTGCGCGATCTTGTGGTGATTGCCGCAGTGGGTGGATCTGCTAAAAACCTTGGCAGGAGGAGGCGCAGAGCGAAATGAAAATGCAGGAATTACAGCGCAAAATGAGATATTCGTGTTGAACTGCGCCTAAAGGTTCGGAAGTCCCTCGCGGCTCCGGGCACACGACTCTCGCCACTGGCGGAGGGCGGCCTTCATCCGCGCATGGACCGCGGGATGCTGCGTGGCCACGTTCGTCGTCTCCCCTGGATCGCTGCTGAGGTCGTATATGAGGTCGCCCGAATCTTCCAGGTTCGAGAGCAGCTTGAACCGGTCCTCAATCAGCGCCAGCTTCGGCGATCCGCGGGTGTTGCCCATCGTTTCAAAGCCGATAGCCGATTCGCGCGACGGTTTGCGCTGCTGTAGCACGGGCAACAGGTTGATGCCGTCAAACCCGGACGCCGGAGCGATGGGCTGTTGCAACGCCGAGAGCACCGTGGGCAGATAGTCGCTCGTCGAAGCCGCCGCCTTCACCACGAACGGCTTCGGGAAGCGCCGGGGCCACTCCAGGAGACCCGGTACGCGCACTCCCCCTTCAAAGAGACTTCGCTTGCGACCCCGCCAAGGCCCGGCCGTTCCGGGCGAAGCGGGTTCCTGCCGGTCTCCCTCCGGGCCGTTGTCGCTCGCATACCAGAGCATCGTGTCCTGGCGGATGCCGAGTTCCTCCAGCGTGAAGCGCAGGCGGCCCATCTGCTCATCGACGGAGGCGATGGAGCCCCAGTAATGCTGGGTGGATTCCGGGTGGGAGGAGTATGGCGCGCGATGCTTCGCTCCGGCCCGGAACGGCACGTGCGGCGCGTGAAACCAGATGACCGCGAGAAAAGGCTGATTGCGGCGGGCGGCCCGACGGATGAAATCGAGGGCGCGTCCCATGAGCAGTTCGGAATCGTCGCCCGTGGTCTGGGCGGCCTCGATGCGGCCTTCCTGGGTCCAGTACCCGTCGGGATCGAGCGTCGCGACCTTGCGCGTCGTGGAGAAGAA
>JBKJLJ010000578.1:0-8209 GCA_046597015.1 Bryobacteraceae bacterium | reverse complement strand
CGGCCTTTCCCGCGAGGTGGACCGCGTTTTGGCCAAGGCACTGGCCAAGTCCCCGGAAGAACGCTATCAGAACATCGCAGATCTGTTGGTGGATCTGCGCGCGGCGCGCCAGGCACCGCAAAACGGAACGGTCAAGACAAAGCAATTCCACTGGGCTTACCTGCCGGTCGCCGCCGTGATTCTCGCCGCCGCCGGTTACTTCACGTGGCGCGCCGCCGCTCCCTCGCCCTCGATTCATTCCCTCGCTATCCTTCCGCTCCGCTCCCTCACGCAGGAGGCAACCGACAGCTTTTTAGGTTTGGGGATTGCCGACGCTCTGATCACGAAGATCAGCCAGCCCGGCCAACTGCGGGTTACGCCCATCAGCGCAGTCCGGCGGTACGCCAAAGGAGAGAGCGATCCCCTGGAATTCGCCCGCCAGCTCAATACCGAAATTGTATTAGAAGGGAGCCTGCAGCAATCCGGCAGCCGCATTCGAGTCAGTATGCATCTGCTGCGGACGGCAACCGGCGAGACGATGTGGGCGCAGAGCTTCGACGTAAAAGCGGGCGACGTATTTACCGTCCAGGACGAGATCGCCAAACAGGTGGCCGGACAACTCCGCCTCACGCTGAATCCGGACCAACGCCGTGAGTTCGAGAAGCGGTCGACGGGCAACACCGAGGCATTTCAGTTTTACAGCAAAGCCCTCTACCACCTCTCTAGCAATCTGCGAGTGCCTGAGGAACTCAAACTCGCGATCGATTTATTTCAAAAGGCGATTGAGTTAGATCCGAATTACGCTCTGGCCCATGCCCAGCTGGGCTACACCTACGCCAAATATGCGACGTTCTACTCCCTGGATCCAGCGACCATCGAACTGGCTAGAAGCGAACTGGACAAAGCGGAAAATCTCGACCCTCGCATCGCCCAAGTCCACGTCGCTAGGAGCGTTCTCCACTATGGCCCGTATGGACACTGGAACCTCCGGGATGCGATCCGCGAAATGCGCACCGCGCTAAGCCTGGATCCCAATGCCGGCCATTTGGATCTGGCCTATTACTATTGGCACATTGGCCTGGAAGCACTGGGGGAAACGCACTCCAAGGCGGCTCTTCTGGCGGAACCGAATAGCGAATTCGTGAAGCAGCAGTTGATGGAGTTTTACTATATGGTGCTTCGAGTGGAGGAGGGGGCGGCACTGGAGCAGCAGCTGTTTCACCGCGGTCCGAATCTCGAGTATTACGTTTCGAAGGGGATGACCGAGGAACTCGCTCAGCGTGCCAAGAAAGCGGAACCGGAGATGCCGCACGATTTGCGGCCTCGCTCCTACCGTGTTCATCTTGCCATCTTGCAGGGAAAGACCGACGCTGCCCGGCGCGAGATCGCGGCACTCGAGAGCGAAGCGGAGAAGACTCCGCGGTTTCAGTATTTCAATCACCTCACGTATGGACTCGCGCGGCTCCGCGGCCGGTTAGGCGACGCCGCACCAGCCCTGCACTGGCTTCAGTTGACGATCGACACGGGATGGCCAGCGTACCCGATGATGGAGCGCGACCGCATGCTCGATCCTGTTCGGAATGACCCCGGCGTCGCAAAGTTACTCGCAGCGCTCAAGGTCACCTGGGAGAATAACATGCGCGAATTTGGTTCCGAGCAGAAGTGAGAAGAGTGACCCGCCCCAATTGATGCTGCTGAACAGAACCTGGCGGCGCGTTTTCAGCGCCAGTTGACCGGCTAGGTATCTCCCGGAAGCAGCTCGAATCGGCCCTTCGTTAGAATCCCAGCGGTACCACCGCGCTGCTAAGGCTGAACGGCCGCATTTACTGGCGAGTACGCTATACAATGATCCTTGCAAGATGACCCCAGGCCAAACGATTGCCCACTATCGCGTCTTGGAGAAGCTCGGCGAAGGGGGCATGGGGGTTGTCTATAAGGCCGAAGATACGAAGCTGCGGCGGACGGTGGCCGAAGCATTTGGCGGAGCATCGGGAACGTTTTTTGCGCGAGGCACAGGCGGCGGGGTTGAATCACTCGAATATCTGTACCGTCTTTGAGGTCGATGAGGCGAATGGTTTCCTTGCCATGGAGTTGGTTGAGGGCGTGAGTGTTAAGGAGCGGATTGCGGAGCGTCCGCTGCCATTGGCGGAGGCCCTCGATATCGCGATTCAGGCGTGCGCAGGGTTCCAGCATGCTCATGAGAAGGGGGTTGTCCATCGGGATGTCAAGCCGGCGAATTTGATGATCAATGCTGAGGGCCAGGTCAAGATCATGGACTTCGGGCTCGCGCAGGTAGGCGACCGTACGAGAATTACTAAAACGGGCGAATCGGTCGGCACACCCGCCTATATGTCGCCGGAGCAGGTTCAGGGAAAACCCGCCGACCGGCGGTCCGACATCTGGTCGGTAGGGGTGAGTCTCCATGAGATGATCACCGGCCGCGCAGCGTTTCCTGGCGAAACCGAAGCCGCGACCGCCTATGGAATCCTGAATCGAGAGCCGGAACCGTTGACAGCCATAAGGTCTGGCCTTCCCGTCGAGTTGGACCGGATCGCCGCAAAATGTTTACGGAAGCGAGCGGAGGAGCGCTACCAGAACATGGCGGATCTGCGGGTGGACCTGCTGAGCCTGCGGGGCACCCCGGAAAGGCCCACCCGGAACGCGGGGATCGGTTCGCACCGGGCGCTGGCCGCGGCGCTAGCCGGACTTGCGGCGGCGGGCGCTCTCCTCTGGGTTGGGCTAGCGTCCCGGACGATGCAGGCACCGGCGGTGATGCGAATGACGTTGCCGTTGCCCGCTGGCGCAATGGCCGCGGATCCGGGTCGGCTCCTTGGTTCACCGCGCGTTTCGCCGGACGGCGAGGCTGTGGTAGTCGCTCTCGCGACTGGGGATACTTCGCACCTTTACGTTCGCCGGCTAAACAGGAACAGCCTGGAGCGCCTGGAAGGAACGCGCGGAGCGGTGAACCCGTTCTGGTCACCGGACAGCAAGTCGATTGCCTTTTTCGCCGACGGCCAGCTGAAACGAATTGCCCCGGCGGGAGGGACACCACAGATCGTAAGCATGCTGCCCAGCGGGGGAAGCAGGGGGGGAGCCTGGGGGGCGAATGGAAACATCATCTTCGGCGTAAATCCCAAGGGACTATTCCGGGTTTCCGAGATGGGCGGTGAGCCGGCGGCATTGACCGAGTTGAATCCTGCCCTAGGAGAGAACTCTCATCGATACCCGGTTTTTCTCCCGGATGGCAACCGTTTCCTCTATTTCGCGCGGACCTCGAAGCAGGAACACCGCGGCATCTATCTCGACTCGCTCGACCACAAGGCGCAGCGCCGCCGGGTTCTGGTGGCCGATGGCCAGTTCGCCTTCGGCCGGGACCCAGCCTCCGGCCAGTACCATTTATTGACACAACAAAGCGGGAAAATCGTGGCCGAGCAGTTTGACTTGCAGACCGGCGCGGTGACCGGAGTTTCCCGCGTGATCAGCGAGAATGGCGGGCAGGTGAGCGTCTCGGAAACGGGGCTGATGGTGATTCGCAGCGAGACACAGGATTTGTCGCGACTCGTCTGGATGGACCGCAGTGGGCGGGAGATCGGCTCGATTGGCCCGCCAGGCGACTACTGGGATATCCGGCTGTCTCCAGATGAACGAAGTGCGGCCGTTACCAAACACGACTATTTAAGCGGCTATTTCGCTGTCTGGCTGGTCGACCTGGCACGAGGGTACCTGGCTCCGTTGTCAGCGGAGCCGAACCGCTGCGTGGCGCCCGTGTGGTCGCCGGACAGCCAGTTCGTATTCTTTAGCCGGTCGGAGGAGCCGAGGGGGATATTTCGGCGAGCGGCGCAGGGCTCAGCCGACGAGGAACTCTTCGATCGCGCCGCTGAAGGGGAGAGAATCAGCGACATTTCCGTCAGCGGCGAACAAATCCTGGCAGAGCGGAAGCAATCTAACAACCGCTCCACGATCGTCGGCACCTCGAGAATTTCCTACGAGTGGCAGGCGATTGGCGCCGCCGGGGAAGCCCAATTGCACCCGCGATTCTCTCCCGATGGGCGCTGGATCGCCTATGATTCCAACCAGACCGGCGAGCGGGAAGTGTACGTGATGGACCGCGCGCACCAGAGTCATCGCGTTTCCAGTAAGGGCGGAATGTTGCCGGTTTGGCGAGGCGACGGCAAGGAGATCTTCTACCTTTCGCAAGACGGCTATCTTACTTCGGTGGATACAGCGGGAAGTTCCGGATGGAAGGCCTCCGCGCCGAAACCTCTCTTTCGAGTCGTTCTCCAGAAGCTCATCGACGGGACGGGTTTTGACGTTTCTCGCGACGGGCAGCGGTTTTTGGTCATCTTGGGAAAAGATCGGGACGCGCAGTCTTCACTGGATGTGATCCTGAACTGGACGAGTTTGCTTCGATGACGGCGGACAGGCGATTTCGGAATACCGAATCGTGGAAACGCCGGGGCTAACTAACGTCACTTTCTTCCTGGCCCCGCATCAACGAATTCCGGCCCACCTGCGGTACGTGCTGCCGAAGCGTCTCCAGCCGCGGGTCGCCCCCGAATGTCAGACAAAGACCGCGCTTCCGGGTGCCCAGCCAGCCCAACAACGTGGGCTGGGAATACTCACTGGCAGTCTGATTGCCCGCTTGTGCCGGTCGACAACACCTTCGATTCTCCGAACTTGTTCGATTCAAGAGCCCAGCGACCGAGAGCGCGCGAATATCCGATGCGCCACCGGAGCTTGGTCAACGCTGGGCCCATTGCCGGATGGCGGGCAAATCCCCATGAACGGGCACTCAATGGTCACTGAATCATGACTCTCAAGGCGTCCACCGCCATCCCGACGCTCAGTTGCAGGACGGCCACCCCCTGGCGAGCATCCGCAGGTATGCGAAAATTCACCTGATAGCCATCGACCGAGCCCGGAAGCCCGACTGCGCCGAGCACTTCCGCCCGCTTCCCGTCGATCCGCACTTCCACAGCCGAAGTGACCACTCCCAGCGGGTTCGCCGGAAAAGCCCTCCCTGGTTCTACGCCGGGCTGCGTGGGGCCAAGCCCGGTCGCGAACAACGAGAGCACTTCTCCGGGCGCGGCAGGAGAGGCAGCATTCACCAGTTTAAAGTCGTTGGCGTGGGCCACCGCCATCCCGCCTGCGGCCGTCGCCACGCGTGGCACGTACGAAACACAGGCCGCCGGTTGGCCGCTCAGCAGAAAGCCGTGAAACGTTTGATCGGGGTTCTGATACCGGCCCACAATAGCGCCGCGCTCGTTCATGTCGGCTGTTCCTGTGAAGATCGCCCCCGGGAATCGTTGCGTCGTAAAAACGCCTCCCCGCAGGAAATATCCGGACCCCACTCCGTTCACTTCATATCGTCCGATGACCTCGCCGCGCGCCGTCAGTTTGGTGGAGTTGGTATAGGAGGAGCCCGGCACGTCGAACAGGGTCAATTCGCCGCTCCTCCACAAGAAGGCATGTGTCTCGCCGGAGATAGTGGTGATTCCAGATACCTCACCCAGAGCGTTGATTCCCGTCGCGCTGGCGCCGGTCGAGCCGGGGACTTCAATGGTGACGAACTCATTTCCGCTTAGCTTGAATGCGCGGCCCACGCCGCCCAACGTGTACGCTCCTACCACCTCGCCGGACGGGCCGACGCCCCAGCCCAGCGTGGAGGTCGCGTTCGGGAAGTCCACCGAAGTGAACCGCTCCTCAACCATCAAAAACCCATGATTTCCGTTGTCGGCGGAGCGGTACTGTCCAGTAACGTCCCCACGGTCGTTAATGCCACGCACGTCCGTATATGTGGATCCCGGATAGTCGATTGTGATGAACCGGCCGTCTATCAGTTTGAAGCCATGGGTCACCCCGGCAAGCGTATATTGGCCGGCGATGTGCCCACTTTTATTGATTCCCCAAGCCAGTGTCTGGGTGGCCTGCGGGAAGTCGATTGTGGCATACCCCCCACCCTGTGCCATAAGGGTTGCTACAACGCCCAGCGCCAAGCTGAACGTGAGGAAAAGATTCTGGAGCCGTAAATGCATTTTGATTCTCCTTTTGAAGGTGCTTTGCCTGAGTGCTGTAGAACTCAGTGCCGTTGTAAGACGCGCCCGAACTGAGGGTCATGCGATTGCCCTGTCGCCAGTCTAGGATTGGTAATGTTTGTCGGCAAACGTCATGATCCAAACGACGGAGAGCACGCCAGTATGGATTTCCATTGCCGCTCGCCCATGTCTTCGCCTATGGCTGTCTGGAAACGGTTCCCTCAATCTCCCCTGTAAGCACCAAAAGCGTAGGGGTGTTGGATGCGCTGCGCAGCAGCACTCTGTGTGTCCAGGTAACGTTAAGCGTCCCGAAGGCGCCCTCGAAGCGACCGGTTCCACCCGCGATCTGATACTGCACGGCAATGGCGGCATTCCCAGCAGCAAGGTTGATGCAGCCCGACCCGTTCATGACCGTCACGTTCAGCAAACTTCCGTCCCGGAAGGAAAGTACGCCTGCGCCAGACACTATCGCGAAATTTGGACCGGAGCAACCGGGCGGGGGTTGGGGAGACGGCGCTAAGTCGGCGTGCAGCTCCCGGAATGTAAATGGGCCGAACGTACCGTCCCCGGCCGCGTGGAGTTCGTCGGTAACCGTGTTTGGTTGTAGATTGATCGTAGTGGCCACGTTCGTTCCCGAGAACCTCATTTTGACGGGCCAATCTTGTGCGTAGACGCCTGCAGCACTGAGATTGAGCACCAGTGCCACCGTGATTATGTTTTTCATGTTCTCTCCTTTCGTTGGTGCAGGCGGAAACCGTCGGCAAAAGCGGCCACCGTCATGGTATTTTTTTTGCTGGGAGGATATCGTTGTCCAACGGCGAATGTTGTGCTGCGATCACTGGTTTGCTCAAGGCGTGGAGCAGCGGTGACAAGGCTGCTTTGATGCGGCTAGCGGAGCAGGTCCACCTGACGGCTACCTCCGCCTGGTAGACGTGACGAAGGCCGAATGGCACGACCCCGCGCAGTTTTTTCCACTGGCGACGCAGATGATGCGACGGATCCTGGTAGACGCAGCTCGCATCAAGAGTTCGCAAAAGCGAGGGGAAAATTACCCTGGAGGAGACGGCCGCCTGGACGCGGACTCCGAACCTGTCCTCGTTTCGTTGGACGAACGCTTTGATTGCATTTTCGCGGGTTGCTCCCCGTCAGGCGAAGGTCCGTGGGGCCGAACGACCCGGGTGACGGAACTGGTGGAGGGCGAGACGATAGCCGTCCGGCTGAAAAGCGGGCCTCTCCCACGGAAGACCGCGTTGCTTTATGCTTCGCAAATTATGGATGCGCTGGTTGAGGAGCATGGCAAGGTATTCTGCATCGTGACCCTAAGCCGCGTAACTGGCAAGGACATCATTGTCCTCGCCGAACGGAATCACCCGAAATTAGAATCGGGGATCCTGGGCGAACGAAGAAGCTAGGTAGCCGACTCCTCCTGCGAGATGGCTCGATCTTCGACGCGTAACATTTTCATGAGGAAACGGGTGCGCGCCGGTAACAAAAACCGTGAGTCAACGCGAGCTTGAACGACGGCTGGAAGAAGTTCACGTACAGGCGTCCCACCTCGTGGAGTTTACCGAGCGCGGCGGTGGCGGCCGTTCCCTCCGACCGACCGTAGCCAACCATCCGTCTGACAACGGCTCCGTTCTTTTGTTCGATCCAGGCCTGATCGTTCTTTTTGTACGCCCTGGATCTGGTCAACTCGATCTTCCGATCCCGGCAGTAGTTCAGAACCGTTTCGTTGATGAACGCGGAGTCGTTGTCCACGTCCAGGCCAAGTATCGCGAACGGCAGCTTCGAGCGGATTTCTTCAACCGTCAAAGTGATCAGCAGTTGCTCCCGAACTACCATCGCCGCGGCCTCCGTCCACCCGGACGCGATATCGGTCAGCACCAAACTGTGTGCGTGACTCCCGGCAACCGATTTGCCGCAATGGGCGACCATGTCCATTTCGAAGAATCCCGGCGGCGGGTCGTTCCAATCGTTGAATGTCCGTACCGCGATGCTTTGCCGCAACGGGGTGTTGATGTGAGAGCGTCTCCGTTTGACGCTGCCGGCCTCCCGTACTGGCTTCAACATTCGATCCATGGTTGCCGCGCTCATCTCGAGCACGGCGGCCCGCACGCCGGAATCCAAGCACAGGTGTCCGTGCCGTTCCACCGACTCGACCAGGGTAGGAACAATGGCCTTGAGACGCTTGCCGC
>JBKJLJ010000571.1:0-11547 GCA_046597015.1 Bryobacteraceae bacterium | reverse complement strand
CCGAGCGCGGCGTGAACCGCCAGCGCTACAAAGGGCTGGGCGAGATGAACGCCGAGCAGCTTTGGGAAACAACGATGAACCCGGAGGCGCGGACTTTGCTGCGGGTGGATCTGGCGGACCTGGTGGAAGCGGACACGATCTTCTCAACTCTGATGGGTGAAGATGTGGAACAGCGCCGTAAGTTTATCGAGGACAATGCCCTCGATGTTCGCAACCTGGACATCTAGCAGAGGAGAACGCAAAGAGTAGGCGCGTTGAGCGATGACGAGAGGCTGCACGGTTTACACTGGGGGCTTGGATCCTGCTTTGTATCGCGTGGTGTTGGCCAGTCCACGCAATCCGCTCAACATCGGCGCCGCGGCTCGGGCGATGAGTAATTTTGGTCTGACCGACCTCCGGCTGGTGGACGCCTATCGCGTGGCCGTGGACGAGGTGAAGGCGGCGACCCATGCCGGTTCGGTGGTGGAAGGGGCGCGCGAGTATCCCTCGATTGCCGAAGCAGTTGGAGACACGACGCTGGTGGTGGGTACCTCGTCGGTGGGGAATCGGGAGATGCAACTGCCGCTGTATCGGCTGGAAGATGCGGCCCGGCGGATACGGAAGCATAACGGGCCGACAGCATTATTGTTTGGGTCCGAGAAGTCGGGGTTGTCGAACGAGGAGATGAGCTACTGCCATTTCCTGATGCGGATTCCCACGCGGGAGCCGCACGGATCGATGAATCTGGGGCAGGCGGTGGCCGTGACGTTATATGAGCTGATCCGGGATCGGCGCTGGAAGGCGGTCCCGGCGGTGCAGCAGAGCTTGGCGACGGCTGAGGCGGTAGACCGGTTTACGGGTCTCGTGCGCGAGGCGTTGGACCTGAGCGGATACGTGAATGAGCGGGTGGTGGAGTCAATGGATTTGAAGCTGCGAAGGCTGGTGCGGCGGATGGATCTTTCGGTGAGAGATGCTATACAGTGGCAGGGAATGATTCGGCAGGTGCTTTGGAAATTGAGGAATCCGTCATGAAATATTGGCTCTTATCGCTCGTGGTGTTGGTGGGATGCATGCCGGCGACGGAGAAGCCGAAGGTGGTCGTGTCCAAGGATTCGCCCGCTTACGATGCGACGTTTTGGAAGACCTGGGGCGACGGGCAGGCGGAGCTGACGAGCTATGATTTGATCTATCCTCGTTACGGCGTGCCGCGGAAGGGGACGGCGGTGGCGATCACGGTGGCGGAGACGTTTTCGAACTCGATGCGGGTGAAGAGCGACCCCGGGGTGCGGCCGGCGAAGGATGAGTTTCCGGTGATGAAGTTGAACCTGGTGGAAGACTTCCAGACGGGGATCTACGACTACAACTTGCAGTTATCGGCATTTGTGGCCTTATCCTCAGTGAACGGGAAGCCGGCGGGGGCACCGACGAAGGTGACGTGGTCGAGCCAGGAATGGTGCGGGAATCTGTTCAAGTCGGCGTTGTTCAATGAGTCGGCGATTCGCGTCGAGAGCCACAGCTATTTTGATGGGGAGGGCGACCAGGAGGTGCTGGTGCGGTATCCGGATTTGGGGATCAGCGAGGATACGCTGATGCTGTGGGCGCGGGGTATGGCGCGGCCGGTGATGAAGCTTGGAGAGACGCGCAAGGTGCCGATGATGTTGGCGCTGCAGGTTTCCCGCTATAAAGAGGGGCCGGCTCGTTGGGAAGAGGCCGTGCTTTCACGGACCGACGCGGGCGCGGAATTGGACGAGTACAAGGCGGTGGTGGGCAAGCGGTCGCGGAGCTTCTTTGTGGAAAAGGCCGCGCCGCATCGGGTGGTGCGCTATGAGAGCAGCGAAGGCATTAAGGCGACGATGTTGGCGAGCGAGCGGATGAAGTATTGGCAGCTCAATACGCCCGAAGGCGAGAAAGAACTGGAGAAGTTGAAGCTAAACGTCGTAAGGCCAGTGGGGCTTGGCAAAAAGGCCGCCGTCGACATAGAGCGTCTGCCCTGAGACGAAGTCGGCGAGTTCGCTAGCGAAGAAGTAGACGGCGCGGCCGATGTCCTGGGGCGTGCCGATCCGGCCGAGGGGTGTGAGTTTGGACCAGGTGCCGGCGTAGTCGCCGGCTTCTTCTTTGGTGCGTTCGACTTCGATGGACCCGGGGGCGACGCAGTTGACGGTGATGTTGAATTTGCCGAGTTCGACGGCGGCGACCTTCGTGAACTGCTCCAGGCCGCCTTTGCTGGCGGTGTAGTTGACCAGATGCGGGAAGGCGACTTTGTTGCAGCCGGAGCCGATGTGGATGATGCGGCCTCCTCCCTGGGCTTTCATTAGGTTGGCGGCCTGCTGGGTGCACAAGAATGAGCCCTTGAGATTGACGTCGAGGACGTGGTCCCATTCGGCCTCAGTGAGATCGAGGAGGGCTTTCCAGGTTTGGACGCCCGCGTTGTTGACGAGGATATCGACGCGGCCGAGGGAGGCCTTGACGGTATCGAACATGGCGGTGATTTGGGCGGAGTCGCCGACGTTGGCTTGGACGATCATGCCGGGGGCTCCGAGAGCGTTGACGGCTTCGAGAGTGGCCAGGGCGCCGGCCTGATCGCTGTTGTAGTTGACGACGATGGTGGCGCCGTGGCGGGCGAGTTCGAGGGCGATTCCGCGGCCGACGCCTTTGCTGGAACCGGTGATGAGAGCGACCTTTCCGGAGAGTGGGAGAGCCATACTTTATTTGTAACTAAAATTTGCTTGCCCCATCCGTGTTATTAATCGGACACTGAGACTTTGCGAGGGAACTCTACCGTTGAACTTGAATTTAGCTGAAGGCCAGAAGCGAATGGAACCGACGGAGCGTTGGACGACCACCGACGCTTCGGAACTGTATGACGTACAGGCATGGGGGAAGGGCTACTTCTCCGTGGGCGCTAACGGGCACATGTACGTGCACCCGAGCAAGGACGCCAGCCGGAGTATGGACCTGAAACAGTTGGTGGATACGTTGGTGATGCGGGGGATTAACCCGCCGATCCTCATCCGCTTTGGCGAGATTTTACAGAATCGTCTCGCGGACCTGCACGGTGCGTTTCGAACGGCGATCAATGAGCATAGCTACAAGGGCGAGTACCGGTGCGTGTTTCCGATCAAGGTGAACCAGCAGCGGCAGGTGGTGGAAGAGGTCCTCGAGTATGGCAAGCCGTTTGGGTATGGTTTGGAAGCGGGTTCCAAGCCGGAGTTGATGGCGGTGATGGCGATCGCGGACAACGCGACGCCGATCCTGTGCAATGGCTTCAAGGACGACGAGTACATCGAACTGGCGATGATGGCTCGGAAGATTGGGCGGAACATAACGCCGGTGGTGGAGAAGTACACCGAGCTTCATTTGATTCTGAAGCACGCCAAGCAGTTGGGCGTTCGGCCGTCGATTGGGATCCGGTTGAAGCTGGCGAGCCGGGGCAGCGGAAGGTGGAAATCGTCGGGCGGCTACCGGTCGAAGTTTGGGTTGACGGTGAGCGAGGCTCTACGGGCGCTCGAACAGTTGAAGAGCGAGGGAATGGCGGATTGCCTGAAACTGGTGCACTTCCACCTGGGCAGCCAGATTACGAACATCCGGCAGATTAAAGGGGCCGTGATTGAGGCTTCGCGGATTTACACGGAGCTCGTGAAGTCCGGCGCCGGCCTCGAATTCATCGACGTCGGCGGCGGTTTGGGCATTGACTACGACGGGTCGCAGACGGACTTTGAGTCGAGCGTGAACTATACGCTGCAGGAGTACGCCAACGACGTGGTGTACCACATTCAGAACGTCTGCGACGAGGCTGAAGTGGCGCATCCGACGATCATCACGGAGAGCGGCCGGGCGGTGGCGGCGTACCACTCGATGCTGATCTTCAACGTATTGGGAGTGAGCGGGTTTGGGGAAGAGGCGATTCCGAATGAGATTTCGGAGGAGTTCGAGCAGCCGCTGATTGACCTGCACCAGACGTTTCGAAACGTGTCGGCAAAGAACCTGCTGGAGGGTTTTCATGACGCGCAGGGGGCGCTGGATTCGGCGTTGAACCTATTCAGCCTGGGCTACCTGCCGTTGACGCAGCGAAGCCTAGCCGAGAACATCTACTGGGCGATCTGCCGCAAGATCCTTAAGCTTTCCAAGGAGCTGGAATATTTGCCGGAAGAGTTGGAGGGGCTCGAGAGCATGCTTTCGGACACCTACTTCTGCAACTTCTCGCTGTTCCAGAGCATGCCGGATAGCTGGGCGATCAAGCAGCTTTTCCCGGTGATGCCGATTCACCGGTTGGAGCAGACGCCGACGCATCATGCTGTTTTGGGTGATATCTCGTGCGATTCGGACGGTAAGATCGACCGTTTTATTGATCGGCGGGACGTGAAAAACACGCTGGCGCTACATGAGTTCAAGGGTGGGGAGACCTATTATTTAGGGGCGTTTCTAGTGGGTGCGTACCAGGAGATTCTGGGCGACCTGCATAACCTGCTGGGGGATACAAATGCGGTCCACGTGCAGTTGAGTGAGACGGGCGAGATCATCCTGGACCACGTGATTGCGGGCGATACGGTGCGCGAGGTGCTGGACTATGTGCAGTTCAGCTCAAAGGCGCTGATTGAGTCGTTCCGGCAGGACGTGGAGAAGGCGGTCCGCGATGGCAAGCTGGGGTACGAGGAAGCGGGACGGATGCTGCGGTTCTACGAGGACGGGATCCACGGGTACACGTACTTGGAGTCGGTTGAGTAATGAAGCTGCTGGTTTTTTCGGACCTTCATAACGACAGGCAGGCGCTGCAGAAGCTGATGGCGATTGAGGCTGACGTGTATGTGTGTGCGGGGGACCTGGTGAGTTGGGCACGGGGCTTGGATGCGATGGGCGAGATTCTGAAGCCCCGTGCGGACCGGATGTATGTTTTGCCGGGGAACCACGAGTCCGAGGCCGATATTGCTGGGCTTTGCGAGCGGTTTGGGTTTACGGCGTTGCATGGGAAGTCGATTATGGTGGCGGGGGTGCATATCGCGGGGTTGGGGTATTCGAACCGGACGCCGTTCGATACTCCGGGGGAATATACGGAGGCGGAGTTGGCGGAACGGCTGGCGGGGTTCGCGGGGTTGGAGCCGATGGTGTTGATTTGCCACTGTCCGCCGAAGGATACGCCGCTGGACGGGGTGAAGGAAGGGGCGCACTTCGGCAGTCCGGCGGTGAGGGAATTTTTGGAGAAATATGAGCCGGTGCGTTTCTTCTCGGGTCATATCCATGAGACCGAGGGGGTGGACTGCATGATTGGGCATACGCGGGGGGCGAATGCCGGGAAGAAGGGCTATTTGCTGGATTTGGGAAAGGTTACGGCTTAAAGATAATCCATCATGGCGCTTACCTTGGAGTTGGAGAGTTCACTTCCCCGCTGGCGCCGGACCATCGCCGGCTTAGCGGTGGTGGCCTTGGCCTGCAAGTTGGCCTTGGCATGGTGCACCGTCGGCACAAACGACATGCGAACGTGGGAGGCGGATCTGCAGGTCATCACTTCCGAAGGGGGCCCCGCCGTTTACAAGCAACTTGTGCCGATCTATGAAGACGGTAAGGTAGCGCATAAAGTGGTTTTCAACCATCCTCCGCTGATGATCTCCGTTCTCAGGGTTTGGGGCTGGCTGGCGGAACAGACGGGAGTGCCCTTCCGGTTTTGGCTCAGGGCCACGTCGTCGCTGGCTGATCTGGGGACGCTGGCTCTTCTCTATCTGGCGGCCCGAAGTGGAGTCTGGAGGGTTGGCGGCCCGGCTCTCTGCGTGCTGGCCGCCAGCCCGGTTGCCCTTTTCGTCTCCGGGTTCCATGGCAATTCCGATCCGATCATGATCTTTCTGGTCGTCGGATCGGCCTTTCTCCTGGAGAGAGGCCATCATGTGGTTGGCAGCGGTCTGCTGCTGGGCCTTGCGATGGAAATCAAGATCGTTCCCGTGCTGCTGGTGCCGGCCATGCTTTTGATGTTGCCCTCCTACCGGCAGCGTGTGATCTGGTGCGCTAGTGCTGCCTGCACGGCGTTACTACCGGCGTTGCCCTATTCCGTGGTGGCACTGCGAATGGCCAAGAACATTTTCGGCTACCCGAGTAATCAAGGGGTTTGGGGGCTTTCCTATCTCTACGAAGCGCTCTCTCTGCCCTACTCTAACCGTTTCCCATTTCGCCTTGAAATGGGGAATGTTGGGTTCGATTGTGGCGGTCGCGGTTTGGTACAGCTGGCGGCGGCAGCGGGTGAACCTGTTTCATCGCTGGGGCACCACGTTGTTTCTGTTGCTAGCCGCGGCACCGGGCTTTGGCATTCAGTACCTGGCTTGGTTGTCGCCTTGGCCGGCCGCAATCGGGTTTCGGGCGATGGTGATTTATCACGCGACTTCGGGGTTCTTCCTCGCGGTTGTCTACACGCTCTGGTCTGGCGGAATTCCGTGGGACTATGCCAATTCTTATCGGACAAGTTGGCATGGCTGGATGCACATTCCGCATCTGATGGCGTGGGTGACGATTGTTGCGATTACGCTGCTGTTTCTGTTTTCTGATTCGCTCGTTGCCAAGCAGCCGTTGGAATGGATGCGGCGGTTGGCTTTTCGAGCAATTTATGAACGTCGTAACCAGGGGCGATTTCGATCCTAAGTATCTCGTTTACAATCGTTTAGGCGACCCTGTAGGGCGACTCTAGCCTGGGTTCGTTTTACTCACTCGCTGCGGGTGCTGCTGCGGCTGTTTTACTGGTTCGCTTTTTGCTAGGCAGCCTTTGGAATCGATGCGGCGGTTAGCTTTTCGAGCAATTCCTGAACGTCGTAATCAGGGGCAATTTCGGCCATAAGTGCCTCATTTAGAATCATTTCCGCGACCCAGTGGGGCAAGCCGTAGCTGGGTTCGTTTTTCGCGCGCTCGGCGTGGGCGATGACTTCGGCCACCACTTCCGGGGGTGGCAATGGCTCCTCGGCCAAGTTTGCGTCCGCATCGTAGTTCACCGGTTCAGGCGGCGCTACGGGGAAATCGCGGCGGGTTTGTTTCAGGAGTTTTTGATAGCTGGTGTAGGCAGCCAGGTGCGCCTTCTTATCCCGCTGGAGGGAACGCCACAGCTTGTCCTTTTGTAGACCTTGCTCATAAGCGAATAGTTCGCGGTCTGGATCGGAAAGATTTGGATAGGCGCGAATGACTTCGTCGATACCCCGTTGGCGTGCATGCGTTTCGAGCGAAATTGTCCGTTCGAGATGGAAGAGTTCGACGCTCATGTGTCGAACCAGGGTCTGTTCGCAGCCCGATTCCGGCAGGTATTGCCGAACGTGCTTCTGATAGAGCCGGAGATAGGCCTGACGGCAATCTGTCGAAAGCAGGGCGATGCATTCCGGCAGTTCTTCCTTAAGGACGGCTAGGTGCTCTCCGGTGGTGATCCCGTTTAGGGAGCTGATGTACTTGCCGGTGATAGAGACCGGGCCTTTGCTTTTGGAACCGTTTTCCCGGGCTATTTCGGAGCGCCGGGCCTTTTGCTCTTCTGTCATGATGACTCCTTCCGCAGGGGTGTAGAAACGGAAAAGCACCTGACCCGTGCAGTGGGGACAAGCGCTTCCTCAGTTGTAATCTAGAACGACGCGAGGGCTGACTGGGATGCAGGTTTGGCGAGTAAAAATAACAAGTGTCTTTGAATGTGATGGATGCGGGGAGCAGATTTATTTTTTCACTCGGTGAAAGCCGAGTTCGATAGCGCTGAGAAGTTTAGTATTCGTCGAAGATGCGGCGGATTTCGGCTACGTTCGTGGTCTTCGTCAGGGCGAGCATTAATAAGATCCGGGCTTTTTGGGGGTTGAGATTGTCCGCGGCTATCAGGCCGAGGGGGTCGTAGTCTGCGCGGGGGGGGACTCGGCCGCTGCCGGTGCGGTTGGACCGAACGATGACGGTGCCTTTGGCTTTGGCCAAGGCGCCCTTTTCAACTTCCGTGACGAGACCGGCGCCAGTTCCCGCCATGACGATGCCTTTTACGCCGCTCGAGAGCAGGGCTTGGATTAGGATTGGACTGGGCTGGACGTAGGAGTAGAGGATCTCCACCGGCGGGAGTTCCTTGAGTCCGGTGACATCGAATTCCGAGGCGGTGGTGTGGCGCCGGGTGGGGGAGCGGTAGAAGCTGATTTTGTCGCCATCGACGAAGCCGAGATAGCCGAGGTCGGGGGAGCGGAAGGTTTCGACGCGGAGGGTGTTTGTTTTGGTGGCGTCGCGGGCGGCGTTGATTTCGTCGTTCAAGATGAGGAGTACGCCCTTGCCACGGGCGGCGGGGGAGGCGGCGGTACGGACGGCGTTCAATAAGTTGAGAGGCCCGTCGGCGCTGATGGCGGTGGCGGGGCGCATGGAGCCGACGAGGACGACGGGGCGGTCGTGTTTGACGGTGAGGTTGAGGAAGTAGGCTGTTTCCTCCATGGTATTGGTGCCGTGGGTGATGACGACGCCGGCGGTGGCGGGTTCGTCGGTAAAGATGCGGTTGATGCGGGTGGCGAGGGTGAGCCAATGGGCGAGGGTGATGTTGGCGCTGCCAACATTGGCGATTTGCTCGACGCGGACGTCGGCGATTTGGGCTATCTCCGGGACGGCTTTGACGAGATCGAGGCCGGTAAGGACGCCACCTTTGTACTCGGTGAGGCTGGTGGAGGAGGCGCCTTGGCCGGCGATGGTTCCTCCGGTGGAGAGGACCCAGACGACGGGCTTCTTGGGGGGATCTTGGGCGAGGGCGGGCAAGGAGCAGGTGAGAAGGAGTGTGAGGAGACCGGCGGGCATGTGCATACCCGATTTTACGCTGGTTGTTTTTTCTGGCGGCGGGGGCGGAACCGCGGGTTCGCCCGGGAGCTTTGGAATCTGGCGACACGGGCTTCTTTTCGAGACCAAGTGTGCGAGTGGCGGGCCGATCCGGAGTGGTTCGATTCCAAAAAAATCGGGTAACAGCCTGTTTCCCGGGTTCATCACCTTCTTTGAAGAGACGCGAAAGAGGACGATTTTTATGCGAGCACTGGTTTATCACGGTACGAAAGATGTCAGAATCGATAAGGTTCCAGACGCCAAAATCGAAAAGCCCACCGATGTTGTCGTAAAGATCACGACCACTAATATCTGTGGCTCAGACCTTCACATGTACGAAGGCCGCACCAACGTCGAGAGCGGTAAAGTGCTCGGCCACGAGAACCTGGGCAGGGTGGAAGAGGTTGGCAAGGCCGTTGATACGGTGCGAGTGGGCGACTCCGTCTGTCTGCCGTTCAACATCGGATGCGGCTTCTGCGCCAATTGCGAGCGGGGTTTGACGGGATACTGTTTGACCTGCGCTGTGCCCGGATCGGCCGGCGCTGCTTATGGCTTTGCGGGCATGGGGCCGTACAACGGCGGCCAAGCCGAATACTTGCGGGTTCCTTACGCGGACTTTAACTGTTTGCAGCTTCCCGCTGACGTTAAAGAAAAAGAAAACGACTACGTCATGTTGACGGACGTCTTTCCCACGGGATGGCACGCCACGGAGTTGGCGGGCATAACGCCCGGCGATGCAATCGTTATCTACGGGGCTGGGCCCGTCGGGCTGATGGCCTGCCTCTCTGCTACTCTGCGCGGGGCCAGTAAGGTAATGGTCGTTGATCGTCATCCGGATCGGCTGAAACTGGCAGAGCAGATGGGCGCGATCGCGGTTAACGACTCAAAAGGCGATGCCGTGGATCAAGTCCTGGCGCTGACCGATGGGGTCGGTGCGGATTGTGGCTGTGAAGCGGTCGGCTACCAATGTCACGATCACCATGGGCACGAAGTTCCGAACCTTACGATGAACAATCTCGTGAAATCAGTGAAGGCGACAGGTGGGATTGGGGTGGTCGGGGTGTTTATCCCGGTGGATCCTAAAGCGAGCGATCCGCTGGCCAAGAAGGGC
Organism: Bryobacteraceae bacterium; assembly: GCA_046597015.1. GTDB lineage: Bacteria > Acidobacteriota > Terriglobia > Bryobacterales > Bryobacteraceae. The sequence continues at coordinate 1,679 of JBKJLJ010000571.1, read as the reverse complement.
CAGATCGCTTTTGATTTCGGGAGTTTTTGGTTCAAAGGCCAGAAGATCCGGAGTGGGCAAGCAAACGTCAAAGCCTATAATCGTAAGCTGCGGGAATTGATTACAGCCGGCAAGGCTAAGCCGTCGATGATCGTATCTCATGAGCTGTCATTGGATAAGGCCCCGGAGGCCTATAAGAACTTTGATGACAAGGTGAAAGGCTGGACGAAGGTGCTTCTTAAACCGGCTCTTTAGAAGTCCGGAGGGAAGATGGACGATCTGAGACCGGATCGACTTCGGGGATCAGAGAACGCTATGGATCTGAAACCAATCGCTGGATAGACGATGTTGCGGGTGAGGAGCGGAATTTGAGGAGCGCCGTGAGACGTCGCTAGAATGGGGCGCGGAACCCGCGGTTTACTCCAATTGAGACGCGGTAAACCGGCCGGTATTCGAATCGATGATGACCAGATGGGGTACCGGTTTCCCATCGCTCAGGGGGCCCTTGGCAATGAAGGCCGTCAACAGCACGCCGGGAAGCACTTGATCGAGATTTGCGATTCCGGTATCGACGCTCCAGATGGGCTTGCCATCGAAGGTCACTCGCGCAGCCACAAGCGTACCTTGGGACCCGATCTTGGACCAGTGAAGCACGATGACACTGTCTGGATTGCTCAACAGCAAAGGTTTCGGCTCGGCCTGCTGGCGCAGCAGCGCCCCGCCGAGATACCCTTCGCCAGGAAGCCGTTCTGCCTTTCCAAGGCATTTGCGATCCTCCCCGCACGCAAGGACCGCGGCGCGATAGAGGTAGGTCCGCTCGTCGACCCGACTATTGCTCTGGTAGATGTCGACGCTCATGCCAGGTTGGTAGAGTTTCGCGAGGTTGTTTTCTGTGTGGATGCCGAACCACGTCGCTGGCGGGAGCAGCGTTCCGGTCCAGAAGAATTTCGTCGGGCCAACGCCCCACATCGCCATTTCGCGTTTGTAGCGGATGTTATCCTCCATTCGATGTGAGCACCGGTTTGATCGGTTCCGTATACGAGCGCGCCTGCAGCGTTTCCGGGTCGATCTCGAACTTGCGCGCGTCAGAAGCGGTGAACCGTAGCCGCTGATCGCAAGTGTAGTATTTGGACTGACCGACCCACGCGTTGGCAAGCGTCGGGTTTATCTGGCTGAGTTGCTCAACCGTGATTACCTTTCCCGAACTTCGCTCTACCACGGTAATCGTGGCGCCAAAAACCATATGTAACGGCCGTCGTCGCCCAAAATTTTGGCTTCGTTTCTCACGGTGAGCCGTGGTTGATCTTCCGCGATGGTGATTTTCCTCGGCGTCTTCCCATCGAGCGGGGAAAGAGGGAGCTGAACGTCTAACTTGTCAGAAGGAGGAAGATACACGCAGCCAGGCGGTACATAACTCTTGGCTTCGCATGGCCGCTTGCAATGCGCAGAAGGCACGTAAGTGCCGCCCGCGCGCGGCTCGGAGCTGGTATGTGTGGGAGCGAGCAATTCCAGCCCCAGGAACGTCCGCTCGGAGAAGGTCAAGAGGATTATCCCCAGGTTCGCACGCGCCGGAGAAGCGGCTGTGGCGGACCCCGGTACGGACGGACTAACGGAGTTAGGAAGGGGTCAGGAATAGAGCAGCCGGAGACCGAAGAGCAGCCATCCACAGGTGACGAAGCCGAGTAATAATGCAGCCAGAC
>JBKJLJ010000067.1:0-6934 GCA_046597015.1 Bryobacteraceae bacterium | reverse complement strand
GTTCTCAAACATCCCAAGGTCTGGCAATCCGTCATCGAACAAGTGACCCTCGGCGAAATGCCGCCGGCGGGGATGCCGCAGCCCACGCCGGCCGAGCGAATTCGTCTGCTCACGTGGGTCCGCGGCGCTCTCGCCCAGGCCGCCCAAGCCCGCGCCGGCGACCCCGGGCCCGTCGTTCTTCGCCGCCTCAACAACGCCGAATACACGTTCACGATCCGCGACCTCACCGGCGTCCCCACCCTCGACCCCGCCAAAGAATTTCCCGCCGACGGAGCCGCCGGCGAAGGCTTCACCAACACCGGAAATTCGCTCGCCATGTCCCCCGCGCTCGTCTCGAAGTATCTCGACGCCGCCAAGGGCATCGCTGCTCATGCCGTCCTTCTGCCCGATGGGATTCGCTTCTCCCCCCTCGCCTCGTCCCGCGATTGGACCAACGAAACCCTCGCCGAAATCCGCGCGTTCTATCAACAGTTCACCGAGGCCGGCGGCAAAGATACCGTCACCCAACAAGGCATGGCGCTCGATAAGGACCGCGGCGGCACCCTGCCGCTAAAGCGGTATTTGGCCGCCGCGCTCGGCCAGCCACCCGTCGACTCGACCGGCCTCAGCCCGAAGTACCTCGCCACCCTCACAAAAGCACTCCGCGGCGCCACCCCGTCTCCCCTCCTCCAACCGCTCCGCCGCCGCACCGACGTCGCCGCCATGGCCGGCGAAATCGAGCAGTGGCAGCAGACGCTCTGGAAGTTCAGCAGCGTCGGCCACCTCGGCAAGGTCGATGGGCCGAAAGCGTGGATGGAGCCCGTCTCGCCGATCGCCTCCCGCCAGGAGTTTAAACGCAAGCTCCCCGCACCGCAGCAAGGCAACCAGATCAAACTCTATCTCGCCGCTCACGACGCGGGCGACGGCTCCGCGGGCGACAGCGTGATTTGGAAGGAGCCCCGCCTCACGTTTCCTGGCCGTCCGCCCATTCGTCTCCGCGACGTCCGAGCCCTGGTCGGCGCGCTCACCTTGCGCCGCCAAGAAGTCTTCGCCAAGACCGCCGCCAAGCTCAACGCCGAAGCTGAGCGCGATCATGCCAACGACCTCCCGCCCGCCCTCGACCTGCTCACAAACAAAATCCAAAAAGCCGGTACCTTCGATTTCATCCAAGGCTGGGGCGGCGGCAAGCTCCCTTCCGTGCTCGCCAATTCGACGGCCCAACATGTCCGCATCCCCGGCAACATGAAGCCCCACGCCGTCGCCCTGCTCCCTTCGGCCACCCACGCCGCCGCCATCGGTTGGCGCAGCCCCCTGGCGGCCCCGCTGCGCATCGAAGGCACTCTCACCCCCGCCCATCCTGAATGCGGTAACGGCGTCGCCTGGTCGCTCGAACTCCGTCGCGGCAACACCCGCCAACGCCTCGCCGAAGGCTTCGCCCGCGGTGCTGCGGCCGTTCCCATCGGCCCCCTCCCCGGCATCGCCGTCCTCCCCGGCGATCTCGTCTCCGTCGTCCTCGATCCTCGCGAAGGCAACGCCTCTTGCGACCTCACCGACCTCGAACTCTCGCTCGCCGCCCCCACCCAAAAGTGGTCGCTCACCGCCGATGTCTCCGGCTCCATCCTCACCGCCAACCCCCATGGCCCCTGGCAGTTTTACGCCGAGCCCACCGGCCCCCAAGGCACCATCCCCACCGGCTCCCTGCTCGCCCGCTGGCAGGTTGCCGAGGCGCCCGCGGCCAAGCGCCAACTCGCCGCCGCGCTCCAAACTCTTCTCACCTCGGCCCCGCCCCCCGCCTCCACCCCCGACGGTGCGCTGTTCCGCCAACTCACCTCCCTGGCCAGCCCCCTCCTCGCCGATCTCGACCTCTCCGGCCCCGTCGCCCCCTCGCCCTGGGGCCTCGACCCCGCCCGTTTTGACGGTCCCGATCTCCGCGTCCAAGCCCCCTCCGTCCTCGAAATCCTCCTCCCCGCCGACCTCGTCGCCGACGGCGAATTCTCCGTCACCGGTCAACTCGATCCCACGGCCGGAGCCGAAGGCAGCGTCCAACTCCAACTGCTCGCGACCCCTCCAGAACCCCGCCCCGGCCTCCGCCCCAGCGGCACCTCCGTCCGCACGACGGACGGCACCTGGACCTCCAATAACCAATTGGTCAGCTTCGGCATGCCCGTCATCGTTAACGAGAACAGCGCCGCCCGCCGCCGCGTCGAAGCCGCTTTCGACGAATTCCGCCAGCTCTTCCCCGCCTCCCTCTGCTACTCGAAAATTGTCCCCGTGGACGAAGTCGTCACCCTCACCCTCTTCCATCGCGAAGACCAGCACCTCTCCCGCCTCCTCCTCACCCCCGCCCAAACGGCCCATCTCGACCGTCTCTGGGACCAGCTCTATTTCGTCAGCCGCGCCCCGTTGCTGCAGGTCGACGTCTTCGATCAGCTCTGGCAATACGCTACGCAGGACGCCGACCCTTCCAAGTTTGAACCTCTCCGCCAGCCGATTCTCAATCGTGCCGCCGCCTTCCGCCGGCAACTCGTGGCTGCGGAACCGAAGCACTTCGACGCCGTCATCGCCTTTGCCAACCGCGCCTATCGCCGGCCCATCACCGCCGCCGAGACCGCCGAACTCCGCGCCCTCTACAAGCGCCTTCGGCAGCAGGATCTCCCCCACGACGACGCCCTCCGCCTTACCCTCGCCCGCGTGCTCGTCGGCCCCGCGTTCCTCTACCGCACGGAAAAGGCCCCTCCCGGTGCCACGCAAGCTCCCGTCTCGGACGCCGAACTCGCAAGCCGTCTGAGCTACTTTCTCTGGTCCTCGCAGCCCGATGCCGAACTCCGCGCCGCTGCCTCCGCTGGCAGACTGCGCACCGCCGAAGGGCTCACCGCGCAGGTTCGTCGCATGTTGCGCGACGCCCGTGTCCGCCGCCTCGCGACTGAGTTCGGCACCTCGTGGCTGCACATCCGCGACTTCGATTCGCTCGACGAAAAAAGCGAGCGCCACTTTCCCACCTTCCGTTCTCTTCGCGGCGACATGTACGAAGAGTCCATCCAATTCTTCACTGACTTCTTCAGTGCCAACCGTCCCGTCGCCAGCCTCCTCAACGCTGACCATACGTTCCTGAACGGCCCCCTCGCCCGGCACTATGGAATCGACGGCGTCACCGGCCCCGCCTGGCGTCGTGTCGATGGCATGACCTCCCGTGGCCGCGGCGGTGTCCTTGGCCTTGCGAGCACCCTCGCCAAGCAGTCCGGCGCCTCCCGTACCAGTCCCATCCTCCGCGGCAACTGGGTCGCTGAAGTGCTGCTTGGCGACAAGCTGCCCCGCCCGCCGAAGGACGTTCCGCAGCTCCCCGAAGACGAAGCCAATCTTACGCTTTCGATGCGCGAGCTCACCGAAAAACATACCGCTGACCCACGCTGCTTCACCTGTCACAAACGCATCGATCCCTACGGCTATGCGCTCGAACAGTTCGATGCCATCGGCCGCGCGCGCTCGAGCGACCTGGGCGGCCGCCCCATCCAAACGCAGACGAAAGTGATGGACGGCACCGAGATCGAAGGCCTCCCCGGTCTCCGCCAATATCTCCTCACGAAAGGCCGCCCGGCCTTCGTCCACCAGTTCTCTCGCAAGCTCCTCGGCTACGCCCTCGGCCGCGCCGTCCAACTCTCGGATGAGCCTCTGTTGACTCAACTCGGTGACGCGAGCCAACCGGTTGGCGCAATTATTGAGAAGATCGTAAGCAGCCGCCAGTTCCGCGAAATCCGCGGACGCGATGCGGCCCCGGAAGAGTAATCCCGCCATGAAGAACCAGCCTCATCAATTCTCTCGCCGCCGCCTCCTCCGCGGCCTCGGCGTCACGGTCGCCCTGCCGTGGTTGGAATCGTTCCCGGTTTGGGGCGACGAACCGCGCAAGGGTGGCGGCAGCGAAGCCCCGGTGCGCCTCGGCGTGTTGTTCTCCGGCAACGGCTTCCACAGCAAAGAATGGTGGGCGAAAGGCGAAGGCAAACAGATGGAGTTGGGCCAGGTGCTCGCCCCCCTGCAAGACTTCCGCGAGAAGATGCTCGTCATCCGCGGCCTCTTCAACGCCGAAGCGCTCAAAGGCAACATCCATAGTTCGCAAACCGGCAATCTCCTCTCCGGTGCCCCGCTCGCATCCGGCGGCGAGATCCGCTCCGGCACGAGCATCGACCAGCTTCTGGCCCAGCGTTACGGCGGCTCGACGAAGGTTCCCAGCCTCGCTCTCGGCTGTGAAAAGTCGAACCCCTCGGTTCACAAAAACTACTCGATGCTCTACAGCTCCCACATCTCCTGGAGCTCCCCGACCACCCCCACGCCGCTCGAAATCTATCCGGCGCTCGCCTTCGACCGGCTCTTCAAAAACGAAGCCAACAAGGGCGACCAGAGCGTTCTCGACGCCGTTCTCTCCGACGCGGGTCGCCTGCGTCGCGACATCAGCACGGGCGACCAACGCAAGCTCGACGAGTATCTTGACTCCGTCCGCGACGTGGAACAACGCATCGCCAACGCGGGCAAAAAGGGCGAACTCCAAGGCTGGCGGCCCACCCTCGATAAGCCCAACATGGCCCGGCCCGCCGACGGCATTCCGCAGGATATCGCCGAGCACATGCGCCTGATGGTCGACATCGTCGTGCTCGGTTTCCAGACCGATACCACCCGCATCGCCACCCTCAAACTAAACAACGATCACAGTTCGCTCCGCTTCCCCAACCTCGGCGTCGACTACATGATCCATCATCTGCTCTCCCACACTGACACCGCCGACTGGCTCAAGGTCAACCAGTTCTTCCTCCAGCAACTCGCTTACCTCGCCCGCAAACTCGACGCGATCCAAGAAGGCCCCCGGACCCTGCTCGACAACACGATGCTGCTTTATTGCTCCAGCATGTTGACTGGCAACCACGAAGCTCGCCAACTCCCGGTGGTCCTGCTCGGCGGCGGCGGCGGACGCATCCAAGGCGGCCGCGTCCTCGACTATCGTGAAAAACCGGAACGCCAAATGTGCCGTTTATATCTTTCGATGATGGACAAGATGAACGTCCGCCTGCCCCAGTTCGGTGACGCCACGCAGCCGCTCCACGAAGTCTAAACGCCACCAGGAACTTCGTCTCGGTTAGGCAAACAAAATAGTTAAAAACGATTTCGTTCCCCGCTCATCCATTGGATTATGGATGCAAATTCGCCTGACACGAAGACCTGGCCGCATCCCGCCATTGGCCTTTGGGATAAGTTAACCGGCCGCGGCGCGGAGATTACCTACGAGTTCCAGGACATGGTAATCTACGTCCCGGACGAAGGATGACTCGAATTCTCCCAAGGGTTGAACTTAACTTGCTCATTGAGCACGAAGGCCACGGGTTTCGGGTGACGGGCAGCCGGACCCGGTTTCTCGCCACCTTCCCAACCCTACTATCAGCTCTCCATTTCTGTCGTGTCCTTTGGCCGTCCCGACGTCGCCTGCCCGCGGGCGCCTCCTTGAGAGTACAGTGGCGGTGGGTGTCTATCTTCATTGCCTGATCAACCTATACTTCTCGCGATCGCCGGCGCTACTGGCTACATCGGGGGCCGCTTGGCCCCTCACCTCATCGCCGAGGGTTACGCGGTACGCTGCCTAGTTCGCTCCCCGAAAAAGCTCGGCGAGCGGACTTGGGTCGGCATGTCCGGGGTGGAAATTCGCTCCGCTGACTTGAGCGACCTCGCCTCGTTAACGGAGAACCTGGCCGGCTGCTCCGCTGCGTTCTACCTTGTCCATTCCATGACCTCGGCCGGCGCGCAGTACGCTGACCAGGATCGTCAACTGGCCCTCAACTTTTCCACGGCCGCTCGTGCCGCTGGCGTTCAGCGCATCATCTATCTCGGCGGCCTCGGCGAAACCGGCCCGACGTTAAGCCAGCATTTGGCCTCCCGCCGCGAGGTGGAAGAGGCTCTCGGCGCCTCCGGCGTCCCGGTCACGGTCCTTCGTGCCGCCATGATCATCGGTTCCGGCTCCGCGTCCTTCGAAATCGTCCGCTATCTCGTCGAGCGCCTCCCCGTGATGATCACCCCGAAATGGGTGACCACCCTGTGCCAGCCGATCGCCGTCCGCAACGTCATCGGCTATCTCTCCGGCGTCCTTCGGGCCCCTGCCACCATCGGCCAAGTCTTCGATATCGGCGGCCCGGAATCGCTTTCCTACCTCCAGATCATGCGGATCATGGCCGAAGAACTCGCCCTCCCGCCCCGCTGGGTCATCCCCATCCCCTTTTTCACCCCTCGGCTCAGCTCGTACTGGATCCATCTCGTTACCCCCCTCAGTAAAAACATCGCCAAGCCCCTGGCCGAAGGGCTCAAAAACCCCGTCGTTTGCCGCGAAAACCGGATCGTCGAACTCATTCCCCAACCGCTTCTCACTGTCCGAGCCGCCATTCAAGCCGCCCTCGTCAAAATCGCCCAGAAGAGCGTCGAGACCAACTGGGCCATGGCCGGGCCCATCCCCGGAGACCCCGATTGGGCCGGCGGCACCGTCTTTCGCGATGCCAGAAGCGTCACGATCGATGCCCCCGCCTCAGCCACCTTCCGCGCCGTCTGCCGCGTCGGCGGGGGCCACGGCTGGTACGCCGCTGATTGGCTCTGGAAAATCCGCGGCGGGATGGACCGCGTGGTGGGTGGTCCCGGCCTCCGCCGCGGACGTCGAGACCCGGAATCGGTCGGCTACGGCGAAGCCCTCGATTTTTGGCGGGTCGTCGGATATGAAAGGGATCGCCGACTCGCCCTTCGCGCCGAAATGAAGCTGCCCGGAGAAGCGCTCCTCGAGTTCCGGATCGAACCTCTCGGCGATGGCCAAAGCGTTCTCACCCAGACTGCGCTCTTCCAACCCCGCGGGCTGTTCGGCCTGCTCTACTGGTATGCCGTGGTTCCGCTGCACGGCATCGTGTTCAGCGGCATGATGCGGGGCATCACTCGGGAG
>JBKJLJ010001051.1:0-3075 GCA_046597015.1 Bryobacteraceae bacterium | reverse complement strand
CCAAGCCAAGGGCTATTCTGTCTCGAAGAAGCTCTTCGCCCCCCGCATCGGCCTCGCCTACCGTCTGAATGACGCAACCGTCATCCGCGCCGGCTACAGCGTCAGCTATAACCCCATGGCGCTCTCCCGTCCCCTCCGCGGCCTTTACCCCGCCACGGTCGCCGCCACTTGGGCCGCTCCCACTCAGTTCGGTTTCTTCGGCCGTCTCTCTCAAGGACTCCCCGAGGTCCCGACGCCGGACATCAGCAGCGGTACGATTACCCTGCCCCCCACCGTCAACATGGGCCCCCGCAGCCCCTGGGGCGGCCAGATCAACCGTGGTTATATTCACTCCTGGAACTTCACCATCGAGCGCCGTCTTCCGGGTAGCTTCCTCGTCTCCGGTGCCTACGTCGGCAACCAGACCGTTCGCCAGTTTATGGACCGCGACATCAACGCCGCGCCCATCGGCACCGGCCCCCAGGGCCGCCCGCTCGCCGCCACCCAGGGCCGGATCATTGAGGCTTTGATGTGGGACGGCTGGGGCAACTCGAACTATCACTCCCTCCAAGTCGCCGTGAACAAAAGCCTATCGAAAGGCCTCTTCATGAAAGGCGCTTACACCTGGTCGAAGGCCATCAACATGTCCGACGACGACGGTTGGGCCGGCCTTCCCCTCACTAACCTCCCCAGCGCCCTCGGCCGCAACCGCGCTGTCGCTGGCTACAACCGTCCCCGCATGTTGGTCATGAGCTGGGTCTATGAACTCCCCTGGGGCAAGGGCCGTCCCATGGCTCTCAAAGGCATCGCTGACCGGATTGCAGGCGGCTGGCGCATCAACGGCATCTACTCCGCCTACGACGGGACGCCCTTCACCGTGGGTGCCGCCGATGCTTCGCTGAACGCACCTGGCTCCAGCCAAACGGCCGACCTGATCGGGGACGTCGTCAAGCTCAACCAATTTGGCCCTGGAGCGCAATACTACTCCATCAACTCCTTCCGCGACCCGAACTTCCAGCGCCCCGCCGGCACCTTCCGGTTTGGCACCATGGGCCGCAACGCGCTTTATGGACCCGGCTTTCAAAAAGCCGATCTAGCCATGTTCAAAGACTTCCAGTTGACCGAGCGTTTTGTGCTCCAGTTCAAAGCGGAAGCCTTCAACTTCACGAACACCCCCCGCTTCCTCAACCCGAATTCGAATGTCAGCGCCATGTCCATCAACGCGGCCACCGCCGCAGTCATCAACGCCAACAATTTCATGGCGATCACCAGCACCGACCCCGGTTCGGAACGCCGGTTCCGCTTCGGTCTCCGCCTGACGTTCTAAACCACAACACAAACGCAAAAAGGGGGAAGCCGCCCGGGCTTCCCCCTTTCTGCGTTCAACCACCCCACGGCAGCCCTTTCGCCAACGCCACGCGGGCCGCAAACGCCGTATCGGAAATACTGGTCGTGCGAATGCAGATGCTTCAGTTTCCGAATTCATAGTGAAGCCCGGCGGTACGATTCATTCGTATGCTCCGGCAGAGAGCCGCACGCGCCCGGGTGGGCTATCACCAGACCAGCGTACGCCCTTGCACCCCTCTCTGGGCAAAGCCGAACCAGCTAAAGCTGCCCCGCCATCAATAAGAGCCACCGGACTCGCCGAACTCGAACGTCATCCCAAAAACAAACGGATGCGCGCCAAGTAGCGATCAACCCGTTACTTCCGCAAACCGCTCCGCCCCTCCTCGCGGGCAGCATCCAAACCGCATTGGTTAGCTTCTTGAGCATGGCCCGTTCAAATTCCGCTTCCCAGTGACCACTGGATGCCTTCAACGCCGCCACTTGCGTGCCGGTTTCCTGATCGTCGGTTTGACTCAGGCCTAACCTCTAAGCATTGCAATAACCAGGAAGCAATACCCTCTTGCAAAGCTAGCTATTAGCAATTCTTTCCAACCCATATGATACAGTCATCGGCAAGGAATTTAGACCATGTCAATATCACGGTATTCCCTTTTCGCAATACTCCTCCATTTCTCCCTGCTCGCCGCTCCCGCGTCCATGCAATTGAAGTGGAGTGAACTCAGCGCCGCCACGAAGGGACAGCCTGTCATCGTCGACCTGACAGACGGCTCCAGCGTCAACGCCACTATCTACTCCGTCGAACCTGCCGCGCTCGCCCTCCACGTCACCTCCAACTCCCACTCAAAATTTAAAAAAGGACAAGCCTCCGTCCCCCGCGAAACAATTGCCCGATTGCGCCTCATCCGCATGCATATACGCGGAAGAATCATAGGCACCTCCGTCGGAGCTGTGGCAGGATTGTTCGCTGGTGGAATGGTCGTCGGAAGATCGACATGCTCCTTCTACTGCGGGGCCCTATACAACCAACACGACCAATACCGCCGGCCAAGCCGCCGGCTTCGCCATCATGGGAGCCGTCCCCGTCGCCGGTTACTTTCTCGGGGAACGAATGGATCGCCATCTCATTACGATCACCATCCTCCCGCACTAGTAGATCGTTTCGATACAAGCTGAGCTGATTGTTAACATTTAGATTTCCTTCGAGAGTAGAGTCGAGGTGTGATGCGGTGGCTTTAGCCCCGGGCATGCCTGTCGACAGCCAGTTAGGCATTACTGACCGGACCCAGACACAAGTAGTTGGCCCCACCCTTCAGCTTGCGAACGCCCACCGTTGTCTCGGCATCCAGCACCGTGGTATGCCATCGGCCCGATTACCTCGTTTCGGATCATTGAGAATGCGCAATACCCCGGTCCAACCGTTAACGCCTTGTTCGGTTGCATCGAGCCAACGCCCCCCGCACCTGACGCCCGCCGACGGGCCAATCGGCAACGCCGTACCTCTTGGGATGCTTACTCCGACTCCCTATCTGGCTCCCATGACGTCCTGGAGCTTCGCCGTGTCGACGTACTGCTGGAACCTGGCCACCTTGCCCCCTTTAACGTCCCAGACGTGGCAGACCTGCGTGGCCATGCTCTTCCCGGTCGCTTTGTACGTTCCGCTGTAGCGGGCTTCCACGATGACACTGTCGCCAGCGCCGTAGAATGACTTTGGATGGACGGAGAAGCCGTCCCACTCAGCGCCAAGTTTTA
>JBKJLJ010000935.1:0-12136 GCA_046597015.1 Bryobacteraceae bacterium | reverse complement strand
GGTTGACCCTCCCGGCCTCCTCTCTCCCAACGTTCCCGTTGGTCTGTACTGACCCGCTTGCTTCCGCGGACCCGCCGACGTGATTGGCGATCCGAACTTCTTCGACATCTCATCGCTGACTTTCGCATCCTTCCACTCCGGCACCAACCGGTCTACGGTCGAGATTCTGTTTAACTGCGGCGGCGGCATTTCTTTTAATCAGTTCTCCGTCGGTGGTGCCTTCAACGCCCTAAACGTCGGCGACCTGCTGTTCTCAAACGGCGGTTTCCACTACGCAGTCCAATTACGGTCTCGTGGCGGCTTTACGGCTGGCAACCTCTATCAAATTGCCGGCACTCGAACGGCAAAGCAGGTTTTGGGCCTCGGCAGCGAAGAGGAAAGCAATTATCGCCCCAATCAAGCGGTCTGGGCCAACACGACGGGGGAGACTTGGATCGGCAGGGGCACCTCGACGGCCGTTTCTACGGGAGGCCCGACGAATCGAAAGGTGACTCTGGACTTTGCTGCGAACGACGTGTTCCTCGCCGGTTTTGACAATTCCAGTTTTGCGTTTTCGGCGGCCACGTGCGGGAACGATGTGATCACCGGCAGTGTTCCTGAACCCGGCACTTGGGCTCTGTTGGGGGCTGGCTTGATCGGCTCGCCATGATTCGCCGCCGCAAAGTAGTGTAGTCGGACGGGAGGTAAGTGTTACCCTGAGGGTTTGGGGCCATTCCCGGCTTCAGACTCTCCTTTTTTATTTATGCGCAATGTAGTCATTATCGGATCGGGCTGTGCCGGAAATACAGCCGCTGTTTATTCTGCTCGCGCTTCGCTGTCGCCGTTGGTTGTCTCCGGCCACGAACCCGGCGGGCAGCTGTCGATCACGTCCGAAGTGGAAAACTATCCCGGGTTTCCCGACGGCGTGATGGGCCCGCAGCTTGTGGAGAATATGAAGCTGCAGGCGACTCGTTTTGGAGCTGAATTCATTAACGGCACCGTGGAAGACTGCGATCTGTCGCAGCGGCCGTTTAAGCTGAAGATCGATGGCGAATGGGTGGAGACCAGAACCTTAATCATCGCTTCCGGAGCTTCCGCGCGGTGGTTGGGGTTGCCGAACGAGTACAAACTGATCGGTCATGGCGTTAGCTCCTGCGCTACCTGTGACGGATTCTTCTACCGGGAGAAGGAGATCATGGTGATTGGCGGGGGAGACACGGCGATGGAAGAGGCTAATTTCCTGACGAGATTTGGCAAACGGGTGACCTTGGTGCATCGGCGCGAAGAGTTCCGGGCGTCGAAGATCATGGTGGACCGGACGCGGGCGAATCCGAAGATCGAAATTTTGACGAATACGGTGGTTGACGACGTTTACGACGTGGAAAAGGGCTTTGTCACGGGCGCGAAGCTGCGGAACCTGGTGACCGGCGAGACGTGGGACCGGCCGGTAGATGGTTTCTTTGTTGCGATCGGCCACATTCCGAATACGAAATTTCTCCGGGGCCAACTCGATACGGATGAGGAAGGGTACCTTATTTCCCACGGCGGAGCGAGGACAAAAATCGCCGGCGTGTATCATGCTGGCGACGTCCAGGACCGGGTCTATCGTCAGGCGATCACCGCGGCTGGAGCCGGCTGTATGGCGGCAATCGAAGCCGAGAGATTCCTGGAGAACGAAGGCCACTAGGCCCAGGCTAGTTCGATGATCGAGCGCGCTTGAAGGGGTCCTTCAGGAATTTGGCGGCCTCTTCCTGCGCGTTTTGGGTGTTGTCTTTCGTCCGAATCGCGAGATTGTATTCGTTCACGGCCCGCTCCCGCTGGCCGGTGATATCGAAAATTTTCCCGAGGTTAATGTGGCCCCATACCTCGGTCCACTTTGGTTCCAGATCGCCATTGAGTGACTCCCGGAATTCGTTTGCGGACGACTGGTAGTTATTCTGTAGGAAAAACACCTCACCGACCCGGTAATGGGCGAGAGAGCTATTGCGGGCGACTTCGAGCGCCTTAGTGTATTCCTTGAGGGCTTCGCCATATTCGCCGATCTCGGCGAACATTTCGCCCTTTCGGATGGAAACGGCGACGCGCATCGTCCGGCTCATGCGGAGCAGGCGGTTGTTGACGTCGATCTCGACTCGTTTGGGCTTGCCGAATGTTTCGACGAGAAATTCCGACGAGGTGCCTGACACGTCGACCACCTTTTCTTCCGGATTGCCTTCCGTCTCGATCTTCAGCGTCACCGGCATGCGAAACGTGTCCAGATCCTGGGTGATTTTTCCCATCACGCGGAACCCTTTTTTCGTGCGGTAAACGGTATATTCCAGCTTGAACTCGGGGGCACCGCTGGACTCGATCCACTGAATAAAGAAATACCCGAGGTCCTGGCCGGCTAACTGGCTGGCAACCTCCTTGATGTTCTCCGTGGAGACGCCGCGGCCGGCGAACTTCTCGGGTACGATCTTGAGAAACTCTTTGAATTTCTCGTCACCCAGCACGCTGCGGAGCATGTGATAGACGGCGGCTCCCTTGCCCGCCGTAGTGGCCCAATATTCTGGCGAGTAATCTTCAAACCGCGCGGACTGAATCAAGGGGGGGTTGTCGACGGTCATCGCTTCGACATAGGTATCGCGAACCTCGCCTTCCAAGGCTCCGGGGCCCTGGGACTGTTCCACCCAAAGGAGTTCGGCATAGCGCGCCATACCGTTCGTGATCCAAAGATGGTTCCGCGAGACCGGTGAAATCTGGAGGCCCCACCATTGGCGGGACAGTTGGTTGACGAGTAGTCGCGGGTTGGCTTGGCTGCCGATGGCCCGAGGGCTGAGAAACAAGACGCCCGGGGCCGCGTAGCCATTGGGTGCGCCGTCCTCTGTTTCAATCAGGCCGATGGACGCGTTCGGCGCCAGGCCGAAGTTGCCTGCCAGAAAAGACAGGACCTTGCCGGTCTCCTCGCCCCAGCTTTCGGCCGCCTTGGCGGATTCCCCGCGGAAATAGGTGAGGGCGGTGACCCCCTGCGAAGAAACTGTTTTGGGTGCTCCCTGCACGACAGCGATGGAGCCTCCAAGGGAAGGCTTGACGAATGTGAACAGGGTCGCCTTCTTGCCGGCCGGCGCGTTGGCCGAAGCCTCCATCCCGCCACCAATGACTTTGTAATCATCCGGCACGGTGATCGTAAACTCCGACGTATACCGATCGGCCGTGTATTCGTTCACCGGGAACCAACGGGCCGGATAAAGCAGGAAAGCATACTCCGGTTTGATAGCCGCGAACTTGACGCCGTAGACGGGAGATTCCTCTTGTCCGCTGAGTCGGCCGTCGTAAGTTATCACCACTTCCTGGTCCGAACCCTTGGCTAGGGTATCGGGGAACGCGATTCGGAGTTGAAAATCCTGTTGGCTGCGAGTCGGGGTGAGGGGGGCGCCTTTGCTGTCAGTAACGGATTTGACCGTCAGACTGTTATGGAGATCGAAACTGATGGAGGTGAGACGATCGTCTACCGGCTGAAAGCGAATTCGCGCGGTGGCAGCGAGCGATTGCGTGCGGGGATTTACCTCGGCGTTCATCTGGTAACTGATCACGTCGATCCGGGACCGGCCGCGGGCCTCCTGGCCTTCGAGCAGGGTCGCGAACAGGGTGGCGGTGAGAACGATCCCAAGATTATTCATGATCAGGCTTCCTTCCAGTATCGAACTTATTGCAGATAGCGGCCGACGAGGAGTCGGGCGGCTTCAGCGAGGGGGTCGCTATCCCGGCGAAGGGAGTTGCGTATGTTGGCTAGGTCTGCCCGCATTGCGGCTAGCGCGGCGGGATTGTTGAGCAAATCAAGGGCGGCCTGAGCGAGGTTGGACCCGGTAAACTCGCTCTGCATGAGCTCGGGGACAACTTTTCGTTCCGCCACCAGATTCACCATGGTGTAAAACGGTACGGACACTAACAATTTCCCCAACCGCCAACTGAGGTCTGTGACCTTGTAGAAAGTTACCATTGCCGTCCCCAGCAAGGCTGCTTCCATGGTCACTGTACCGCTGGCAGCGAGGGCGAGGTCAGCATGGGCAATTGCATCCCATGATTCCCCTTCTACGACTTGGATGGATAGCGCAGAAATGCGTTCCCGAAAAGTTGTAAACGAAGTTACGCCGCGCTCCAAAAAACCGACCGGAGTGGCCCAGACGAACTGGGTATACCCATGAGCGCGTAGGATTTCGACGGCATCGAGAACAGTGGGCAAGTGGCGTCTGGCTTCGCCGAGGCGACTCCCGGGCAGTAGCGTGATGAATGGCTTCGTTTCGTCGAGGCCGTACCGGGCGCAAAACTCGGCCCGGCTCAACCGGGGTGCAGCGCTCCAGGCCAGCGGGTGTCCAATAAAGTCGACCGAGACCCCACGTGCGGCAAACCAAGCCTTCTCAAATGGGAAAATGGACAAAACGCTCGCGAGGTCGCGTCGCATTTGCCGAACGCGCCCGGATCGCCAAGCCCACACTTGGGGCGCGACCAGGTAGACCACAGGGATACCGAGAGGTGTCAGCTTTTTTGCTACCCGCAGGTTGAAGTCCGGACTGTCGGTAAGGATGGCAAGCTGGGGGCGCCGGTCTCTGGCGGCAGCGATCAACTTTCGGAACTCGCGGTAGATCTGGGGGATGTGAGCCAGCACCTCCACCAAACCGACTACGGCCAAGGCTTCGGCATCCACGACGGATTCGACGCCGACCGCCCGCATTTTGGGTCCGGCGCATCCGAAGAACCGTGCGTCAGGCATCAGCTTCCGCAACTCCACGACGAGACGTGAGGCATACATGTCGCCTGAAGCTTCGCCAGCCGAGATAAGGATGTTTACAGAAGGCAAAATCCCAGTCTAGCGCGACGCTCTGTTACACTGAAGATTCTGTCGATGCCGTCTTCCTCCGACCTGGCCAAAGAAATTGTGGCCAAACTTCACCTGGGTGAATTCGCTGATCGCTTCCGCGGGGAAAGTATCCCGCTGGGAGAGACCTTTAGCTACTACGTGGCTGCTGCTCCTATTGCTGAAGAGGACATGAAAGAGTATCTAGAGGAGCCTGCCGAGGCGCTTCCCGATGTCGTGCGTGCCGCTTTGCCGAAACTATTGATTCTGCTTGTGCCGTACCTGGAGCGTCCATCGGCAAGTGGAAAACATAAGGCTGGCCGGCAGAGCTTTCTGCCGCAAGATTCGCTGATTGTGATGGACCAGCCAGACGAGAAGTCGCGACTAACGCTCGCTTACGTGCCCGCACCGGCCGTCGGAGAACCGGGCATCCTGGCCTTTGCGGTGAAAGAGATTGATATGAGCGAGTATCACTTCCACCTCTTCAACGCTCTTGCCCGCGCGGCGTTTGATCGCCTTCCGGAAGCTGCGTTCGCTGGATTTATGGAGATTTTGCGCGCGGAGCTCAAAGCGAGGGTGCATGGCGAGGTAGACCAACTGAGTTGGACTGCCAAGCAGAACCTGTTGAACAAACAATCCTCCTTCCGGGGTGAGACGAAGCTGTTCCGCGAGTATGCTCGGGAGTCGTTCTTCGACACTTTGACGCTTTACCTTCATGGGCTCTGTTGTGACATTGACGTTGAGCCTGGTCCGCGGCAGATCGCGAGCCGCCACCTGCGAAAACGGTTGGAATATATGCGCAGCCAGTTCGCACCGCCAGAGGGCTACGCCGTGTTTCCCGAAGAGCTTAAGAATTAACTGATCTCCCGGCTTCCCGGTTTGGCGACGATAGACAAATCGTGCGAATGCTGGTTTTGTTCTGCGTATCCATTGCTCTCTGGGCGGCACCCGCGCTCAAGGTTGCGCCGACGGGGCTTGTCTTTACCTTTGTGCAAGGGGCAAGCGTATCGACGGGCGTCCAAACCATCTCAGTTGCCGCTGTGGCCAATGGGCAGGTGATTCCTTTCGCGATTGCGGCACCGTCGAGCCCCTGGTTGACGGTAACGCCGAATAACGGACGGACTACGTTGGTCGTTCGGGTTGCCGTGAACAGCACTTCGCTGCTGGTGGGGACCTATTCTGACCGGTTCATGATTGCCCCGACAGAGGGCACCAATTTAGAGCCTCTTGCCGTTCCGATCACTCTCACCGTCTCTGCTCCTCCGTCCGAGGTGGTGGTGTCTCCGCCGACGCTGGAGTTTGTCTCGCGTTTGGGGGAAAACACCGAAGGGGGCAGTCAGCCGTTTTACTTGGGAACTAGTGCTGGTCTCCTGCCCTACAGCCTCTCGACGAAAGGAACAGACTGGCTGACGGCGAATCCGACGACGGGAAACGTATTCCCAGGGTTCCGCACAACCCTGCAGGCGATTGTGAACCCAAGCGGCCTTGTGCCGGGAATCTACAAGGGTGCGATCGTTGTCAATACGCCAACTGCGGTTACGAAGACGACCACCTTGAATGTGACCCTAACCGTGCAGCCGGGCGAGCCGGAGATCACCTCGGTATGGCCAGCTAGTCTACCTGCCCAATCTCCGACGAGTATCTTGACCGTCCGCGGCCTACGGTTTTTCCCCGGGACGACGGCGAGGATTAACGGAGTGGCCGTAACGACGAAGGTGCTGGGTGATCGACTGTTAGAGATCACGGTGCCGGCGGCAATGATGACCGACTCTAAGGTCCTTCCTATTGCGGTGATGAACCCGGGAGCCGGAGGGGGGACGGCCACAGGCGGCCTCGTGGTGACGATGGCGGGTCCGGTGATCAGGGGTATTGGCAACGCCGCCTCACAACAGCCTTCCGCCGCACCGGGGTCGCTGCTCGTTCTCTACGGCCAGAGCCTGGGACCCGACATTCTCGCCTCGTTTGATCCCTGGTTGACCCGCTTGCCGATGGAGCTCAGCGGTGTTTCCGTCACCTTCCAAGGGGAGCCCGCTCCAGTTCTTTATGCAGGGAAGGATCAGATCTGTGTGACCGTCCCTTATGGTCTCGTGCCGAATCGTCCCTATATGATCCAAGCGGGCGTTGGGGGGGTGCGATCCAATCCGTGGCCCGTGTTGGTTACGCCCACCGCCCCGGGTCTGTTCACCGCTTCCGGAACTGGGGCCGGGGGTGTGGCCGCTTACGGGTTTGACGAAGTGAAGGGCGAATACTTTCTGGTGTCGGAAACGGAACCGGCACTGAGAGGCGGATTTGTCGTGTTTTACGGAACGGGCGAGGGGCGTCCCGCCTTTCCCTTGGTTGGGGAAGGGCTTGATGGGTTGATTGCAGATCGTCCCAGCGCCCAGAATAGCCAGATTTCGATCACGATCGGCGGGGCGGTCGCTGAGGTTTTGTATGCCGGTGCCAGTCCGGGTCTAGTGGTGGGAATCATGCAGATCACGGTGAAGATTCCGATGTCAGTTGTACCCGGCAAAGCCGTACCAGTGACCATACGGATCGGGACCTTGAGCAGCCCGCTAGGGCCGACTTTGAACGTGAAATGACGGGGAGTCCGCGGATTAGGCGACGGGTTCGATGTCGCGCAGTTGCCAGGCCAAGCGTCGTCGATCCGGGCCTAAGCCCTGTTCCTCGGGCACAACGTACTTTTCGGCATCGATCCGCAGGACAGACGCGCGCCCAACGGTTAACGGTACCGGGATGCTGAACTCACCGAACGACGGCAAGCCCGTAGCTGTTAACTTACCGTCAACGTAAACCCGGAGCTTCTGGTCGCGGAGCGGAGCCGCCCAACCGGGCAATGTCCCATGAATCATCGCCGATCGAGCATACTCTGGCAGCATCCAGTGGAGCCGATTCGCGACCCATTGGTCGGCATACAAACCCTGCGACCGAAAGTAGACGTCATCAATCTTTGCCCGGCAAAGGTATACGAAGTGCCTGGCTATGTATGCACCGAGTGGACCTGGAATGCAGCGTTGGATACGGGTGGACCAGACCTTGTCATAGGTGTCGAGTCCGTAGAACCACCAGCCGGGCGGACGCTTCTGCCCGCTTTGCTTCCGGAGAAGGTTGGCGAGTTCGCGGAATCGCTTCTGCCCCCCGGCGAATGACTTGGCGGCCTCGTATTCCCGAAGGCATCCAACCGTCTCCGGGACGTAAGCAAGACCGAACCGTTTGCCTAGGCGAACCAAAAGGTCCCAATCCATCCCGAAATGCAGGGATTCATCGGCCCAACCGACTGCCTCGACACAATTCCGCCGAAAGAAGACGGACTGCTGCAGGATGTAGTCCAAGACGAACGTCAACTTCCATAGGTTGAAGGGCTCTGTGTAGGGAAACTGCTGCCGGACCGTGCCGTCGTAGTCAATTTGAAAGCCTTCGCCGTAGATGGCACCAACTTGAGGATGGGCCAGACAGCCGTCCACCCCTTTGCTTATGGCACCCGGTAAATAGACGTCATCCGAGTTGAGCCAAGCGACGATGCTTCCTTTCGCCGCTTGGAAGCCCTTATTGATTGCGTGTGTCTGGCCGCGGTCCTTTTCCGATATAAACTTCAAACGACTGCTGTAGTCTTTCGCAACGGAGGCGGTACTGTCGGTTGAGCCGCCGTCCATAAGGACGTACTCGACGTTCGGGTAGTCCTGGCTCAAAACACTTTCGATCGTGGCGCGGATGAAGTGCCCCTGGTTGAACGACGGCGTTACGACTGTAACGAGAGGAGTGCTCACCCTTTCGAACCCGTAGTTTGGAACTGGACCGTATCCACGACACACCCAAGTTGCCGATAATCGCCATTTTCCTTGGGACGCCAAGTACGACTCGATTCCAAGCTCATCCGGCAGACTTTACCGGAAAGCTCGGGCGGTACGGGGGCGACAAATGAATACTCGCCGGCTGCGGTGAGTTCCTGGCGGTGGACTACCTTTCCTTCGAGCTTGATCGTGAGCGTGAGCGGTCCGATCGGTGCCCAGTGCTTGCCCGATACCGTCAAACTGGTGGACCCGTAAGGGATCGATTGTTCCGATTGCCATAGTGCGGAGATCCAGCCGTCTTCCCATCGTCCGGTAAATTGTTTCCCGAATCCGGTCATCTCCTGCCACTCCGCTAAGTACCGCTTCCGTTGCCCGGGGTTATGATAAAGCCCCAAGGCCAAGCTGAGCGCATAGGAGGACAGCGTCGGCTGCGAGCGATCAAAGTATTGGTCCTTTTTGTCGAGCAGGTAGCAGGCGTAGCCATTAATCCACTCATACGGCGCGTATTGAAACTGCGTCTTGACCGTGCTGATGATTTCCTGATAAACCAGCCTGCGTTTGGACAGGGTCTTATTGTCCATGTGCATACGGCTGGTCGCGAAAAAGTCGTCGACCTTAATGACGCCGTACTGTTTTGCGATACGGATCCAGAGTTCGTAGTCGAGTGCAAAGTGCATCGTCACGTTCATCATCCCGGCGTTGTGAAACGCTTCGCGGAGCATGAACGCCGCCGGTTGGCAAATGTAGCACTGGTTGTTGAGCGTGCGTAGATCGAACGGTTGCGTCGGGTAAGGCGCGATAATCTCGCCGTCCAACTTCACGTGGTATGCCTCTCCGTAGATCATTCCGACCCCGGGGTTGGCTTTGAAGTGCTTGGCGATCGTACTGAGCGCGCCGGGCAGAAACGTGTCGTCCGAATTGAGGAACGTGAAGATTTCACCGGTCGTGGCGTGGTATCCCTTATTCACCGCATCGGCCTGACCGCGGTCTTTCTCGGAGCACCAGCGCAAGCGGTCGCCGTACTTCCGGAGGATCTCGACCGAGCCGTCCTTGGAGCCGGCATCCATTACGACATAGTCGACGTGGGGATAGTCCTGGGAGAGAACGCTCTGAATGGTCTCTTCGAGGAAATGACCCATGTTGTAAGTCGGGGTGACAATTCCAATGACCGGCCAGGACTCCACCGTAATTCGGGACGGCCTTGAGTATGCGGGGCCCGTGATATGGCTGAACGACTTTTCGGTCAGCTCTATCGCTCGGTCCCAAGAGAAAAGCTTCAGCCGCTCGCGGCCTTTGGCGACGAGATCCGCCCGCAACGCAGCGTCTTCGTAGACGCGCCGCATGCCCGCGGCAATACTTGCGGGATCGAGGGGGTCGACCAAGACGGCGGCGTCCCCGGCGACTTCGACGCAACTCCCGGAGTTGGACGTGATGGCGGGGGTGTTGCAGTAGAATGCTTCGAGTAAGGGGATTCCGAAACCCTCGAACTTAGTGGCAAAGACCAGCGCCAGCGCGCGCTGATAGATCTCAGGAATCAGCTTCTTGTCCACATAGCCGATCATGCGGACTGACTTTTTCAGCCCTAAGCGGGCGATCTCTGCTTCCACGCGACCAAACTCGGCCGGGGAACCGCTGAGGACTAATTGTACGTCCTTCATGCCGCCATCAATCGCTTGCCGCAAACCTTGGAGGACGTTGGCATGGTTCTTATGGGGCCAGAAATTGGCCGGGAAAAAGAAATATTTTTCCGGCAAATGCAGTGCTGTCCATGCGGAAGTTGGAACGGAGGGAAGCGGCTGTTTGAACTCGAGGTCGGCGTCGAGGTGGATTACCTGAATCTTCTCTGGTGCGATGCGGAAGCGTTCCACGATAGTGGACTTGGCGTGTTCGCTGAGCGTGAAAACAACATCGCTGTTCAAAGCCGTAGGCCCATAAGTTTGCCGACGCCACTGCAGAACGCTTGCGTCGAAAAACTCCGGGAAGAACTCATGCTGCACGTCTGGCATCATCACCGCCGATGGTTGGGAGACGACGAGAGGCTCCAGCACGAGGAGCGGACAAAAAAACAGGTCGAAAAGGCCGGTTCGGACCCCAGTTTCAATGATCTGCAGGCCAGTTTCGTGAGGAATACCAACAATCTCGGCGGTGGGAGCGAACTCGCGAACGTGTTCGACTTCCTCTTCATGGACCCAGATCAACATCTGGTGATGACTGAGACCTCGCAATACATTGCGAAGGTAGTTCTCCATGCCCCCAATCTTGCCCTTGTAGTATTGGCGCAAATTGACAGCGATCTTCATAGGAGCGAACGATAAACGGAGGTATAGCCTTGGTACGAACTTAGAACAACTGGCGTAGTCGTCGGAACACCGACTGTACCAGAGTATCGGTCTGCATCGCAAGAACTTGGTTGGTCAACTGCTGTTCGCTGATCTGCAGCTCCCGCGTCGCTCGCAGATATTGGTCCCGCTCCGAGGCGACCTGAATCGATCTCAATTGCAATTCGGCGAGCTGCTCCTCGACGATGAGCCGAGCGGAGTGTTCGTTCGCCCGAGCGTTCCGTAGCTCCGCCATGGCCAATTGCCAATGTTCCCGCTCCGCCATCTGTAGCGCTTGGGCGCGGGCGACCTCGCTGGCGACCTGCGCCAGATCTGACCGCATGGCAGAGTTGGAGGCGGTTTGATTGCGAAGATGGCCCGCGGTTGCCTCAAGCGCGATCAGGCGTTCCACTGCGGCCGACTCGAATACGAGTAGCCGTTCAAATTGCTCCTGGTTCGCTTGGTTTGCCGCGGCGAGCATTCCACTCACTTGTTGCAGCGCCGTCAATCGTTCCTCCGCGGCATGCTCGGCGATGACCGCTCTCTGGGTGGCGAGGGTGAGTTCGCTCGCGAGTCGGACGGCGTCCTGCCGAACGATCTCGGCGTTGGCTTGTTCGGCGGCAAGGAGCCGGTTGACGTCTTCGAGGGCGGCGAGTCGTTCGGCGGCAGCGGGCTCGGCTACGGCAAGGCGTTGGTTAGCGAGCGTGAGTTCGCTCGAGAGTCGGGCAACCTCCTGGCGAACGGCTTCAACGTTGGCTTGTTCGGCTGCGAGAAGTCGGTTGACGTCTTCGAGGGCAGCGAGGCGTTCGGCGGCGGCGGGTTCGGCGACGGCGAGGCGCTGAGTGGCGAGAGTGAGTTCGCTCGAGAGTCGGGCTGTTTCCTGGCGAACGGTTTCGGCGTTGGCTTGTTCGGCGGCGAGAAGTCGGTTGACGTCTTCGAGGGCAGCGAGGCGTTCGGCGGCGGCAGGTTCGGCGACGGCAAGGCGCTGGTTTGCGAGGGTTAGTTCGCTAGTCAGTCGGTCACTCTTCTGGCGGAGGCCTTCGGCGACCTGCTGCGCGTGAGCCAGCAACGCATTGGCTTTCTCAATCGCCGCTAATCGGTCTACCGCGGCTTTCCGAGAGTTGGCTATGTCCGTGGCCGCTTGCCCAAGGGCGTCAAGGCGACTGTTGGCGGCGAGTTCCAGCTCGTTGAGCAATCGACCCTGAATCTCAAAA
>JBKJLJ010000902.1:0-2614 GCA_046597015.1 Bryobacteraceae bacterium | reverse complement strand
TTTTGCGGGATGACGCGGGCGATGGCGGCGTCGGAGCACGGGCAATGGGAGAAAACGTTGGGGTACCACCCGTTGTCGCCTCTAGTGATGGCGGGGGTGGTGTTGTGGTTGGGTTGGGGGTTGGTGTGGCCGGAGCGGCCGGTGGACCCGGGGCGGGTGCCGGGGAAGGTATGGGTGGGGGTTGGATTGGTGCTTTTAGGGCTCAATACCCTGCGATGGTGGGGTACAATTGGAGTTCCGCCGGCTTAGCGGTAAGGCTAAATAGTTATTATGTGGAAAGGCGATTATTTATTTTTGTTGCAGAACCTGGTCGTGAAGGACTTCAAGATCCGGTACCGCAACATGTCGCTGGGAGTTTTTTGGTCGCTGCTGAATCCGCTGGTGATGATGGGCGCATTGACGTTCGTGTTTACGGCGGTCTTCCCGAATAACCAGATTCCGAACTTCCCGATTTTCGTTTTGTGCGGGTTGGTGCCGTTTAACTTTTTCACGGTGGCTTGGCAGAACGGGACGATTTCGGTAGCGAACAATGCGGGGCTGATCAAGCGGGTGCCGGTGCCGCGGGAGATTGTGCCGATCGCTACGGTGCTATCGACTTGCGTACATTTGGGGATCCAGATTGGTTTGTTGCTCGTAATGGTGCTGGTGTTTGGCCGGGGCTTGAATTGGAACTGGTTGTGGCTACCGGTGGTGTGGGGGCTGGAGATTTTGTTTGTGTGCGGATTGACGCTGATGACTTCGGCGCTGGACGTTTACATCCGGGACGTGCGGTATGTGGTGGAATCGGCTTGTACGCTGTTGTTCTGGATGGTGCCGGTATTTTATGCGATTCACTCGGTTCCGCAGCATTACGCGAATTTGTACCAGTTCAATCCCTTGTCGGCTTTGATTCTGGCATTGCGAACGATCTTGATTGATGGTGCCGCACCCAGCTCGACGCTGTTGCTAAAACTTACGTTTAGCTCTACGCTGGTGTTTGTACTTGGTCTATATGTCTTTCATCGGTTGAAGCGGCAGTTTTTCGACTATCTCTAAATGAAAGTTATCGAGCTTAAGAACGTCAATAAGACTTTCCACCGGTCGGGTGGTCAAAAGTTGCTAAGGCACTACCTGGAAGATATTCTGGGTAAGACAGATCCGGAACAGTTCTTTGCGTTAAAGGACGTGAGTTTTTCAATCAGCGATGGGGAATCGGTGGCGGTGATTGGGGCGAACGGGGCGGGGAAGAGCACGCTGCTGAGCTTGGTGACGCAGTTGGTTCCGCCTTCCACCGGTACGTTGGATGTGCGGGGACGGACGGCGGCGCTGTTGGATTTGGGAAGTGGTTTTCATCCGGATCTGACAGGGCGGGAGAACACCCTGTTGAACGCTTCGCTGCTCGGATTCAGCCGGAAGCAGGCGCACGACTTATACGATTCGATAGTGGAGTTTTCCGAGTTGGACGACTTTATCACAGAGCCGTTGCGCACTTACTCCAACGGGATGATGCTGCGGTTGGCGTTTTCGGTGGCCGTTAATTTGGACCCGGAAATTTTGATTATCGATGAGGTGTTGGCGGTCGGGGATCAGAAATTTCAGGCTAAGTGTACTGAGAAGATTTTCGAGATCCGGAATCAGGGCAAGACAATTCTTTGTGTTTCGCACGTTTCGCCTACGCTGCAGTTGTTATGTGAGCGAGCGCTGTGGTTGGACCATGGGCAGTTGGTGATGGATGGGCCGATTGGGGAAGTGGCGGCCGCTTATGAAGGCCGGTTGACGAGACAAGGTTAAAGACGGGGTTAGACTGGAGCATGGCTCCCCTGACCGTCTTGAACGAAGAAGAAGCGCTGCTGCAGAGTTCGGTCCGGCAGTTTGCGCGGGAGCAGATTGCCCCCCGGGTTCGAGCGATGGACGAGAGCGCGACGTTTGACCCGAAGATTCAGAAGGGTCTGTTTGATTTGGGGCTGATGGGTGTGGAGGTGCCGGAGGAGTACGGCGGGTCTGGGGGGACGTTTTTCCAGTCGGTGCTGTGCGTCGAAGAGATTGCGGCGGTGGACCCGGCGGTGGCGGTGATGGTGGACGTGCAGAACACGCTGGTGGTGAATGCGCTGTTGCGTTTTGGGAGCGACACACAGCAGGCCAAATGGCTGCCGAAGCTGAATGAGAACGTGGTGGGGGCGTATGCGTTGTCGGAGGCGGGTTCGGGGTCGGACGCGTTTGGGTTGGCGATGACGGCACGGGCGGAGGGGAGCGATTACGTGCTGGACGGGCGGAAGTTGTGGATCAGCAGTGCGCACGAGGCGGGGCTGTTTTTGGTGTTTGCGACGGTGGACGCGGGGGCGGGATATAAGGGGATCACGTGCTTCCTGGTGCCGCGGGAGAGCGAGGGGCTGAAGATCGGCAAGAAAGAAGACAAGATGGGGATTCGGGCTTCGTCGACGGCAGAGGTGGTATTGAACGGGGTGCGGGTGAATAAGTCGGCAGTGGTGGGCGAGGTAGGGAAGGGTTACAAGATCGCGATTGAGACGCTGAACGAGGGGCGGATTGCGATTGGGGGGCAGATGGTGGGGTTGGCGGGGGGGGCGTATCAACATGCGCTGGCTTATGCGAAGCAGCGGCGGCAGTTCGGCAAGCC
>JBKJLJ010000859.1:0-7550 GCA_046597015.1 Bryobacteraceae bacterium | reverse complement strand
ATCTTCATGCGTTTGGCAAAGTACGAGATTTCCACCATCGTAAAAGCCTTTAAATGGACTTGAGGATAGCGCTCCTTCAGCCCGCGAATCATCTCGCAGTACCAATCGAGGGTGAGTTCGGGATGGAGGCCACCGACGATGTGAAACTCACTGACGGCTTCGGTGTAGCCTTCACCAGCCCGGTGCCAAACTTCTTCGAGCGACATCGTATAACCTGTGGGGTCCTTGGCCTTTTTGCCGAAGGCGCAAAGGCGGCAGGAGGCCGTACAGACGTCAGTTGGATTGATGTGTCGATTGACGTTGTAGTAGGTCAGATCGCCGTGCATGCGCTCTCGAACGAGATTGGCAAGATAGCCGACGCCGAGCAGGTCGGAAGTCTGATAGAGCAGAACGCCATCGTCGAAGCTGAGGCGCTCCTCGGCTTTAACCTTTGCGAGGATCGGCAGGAGGCGGGCGTCTTCAAAATGAGGGGTCATAGGTTCACACTCCACCAAACATCGGCGGCCAGGAAGGCAAAAAACAGGACACTGACATAGCCGTTAACGGTGAAGAAAGCGGCGTTTACTTTACTCAGGTCGTTGGGTTTGACGAGGCTGTGCTCGTAAAGCAGGAGAGCGGCGACGCCGGCGACGGCGGCCCAGGAGAGGCGGCCAAGACCGAAACCTATCACGAGGAGAACGAGGCAGCCCAACATTAGACCATGGAGGCCCCGAGAGATGGTGAGGGCCCCGGAGATCCCGAAGCGCTTGGGAAGGCTGTAGAGGCCCGCAGAACGATCAAAATCAACATCCTGACAGGCGTAGATAATATCGAAGCCGGCGGTCCAGAAGGTGACCGCGGCGGTGAGCCAGAGGATGCGAAGGTCCAACGCCCCGGTAACGGCGATCCAGGCCGCCGCCGGCGCGACGCCGAGCGCGAACCCGAGCACCAGGTGGGAGTAGTGGGTGAACCGTTTGGTGAACGAGTAAAAAAACAGGATCATCAAGGCGGGGAGCGAGAGATAAAGGCAAATTCGACCCAGAGCGGTCGACGCGAAGACGAAGGCGAACGACATCGCGAACAGGAAGCCCCAAGTGAAACGCTTGGAAAGCTTACCGGCCGGGATCTCGCGGCCTTTGGTGCGGGGATTCGCCCCGTCGATCTCGGCGTCGAGCAGCCGATTGAAGGCCATGGCCGCGCTCCGGGCGGTGACCATAGCGAGGATAATCCAGATCAGCTTTTCGGCTGAGCCTTCCCGCGGGAACCCCTGCAGGCGCCACGCCAGCAACGCCCCGGTCAGCGCAAAAGGGAGCGCAAACACGGAGTGCTCAAATTTGATCATCCCGAGAGTTAATTGAAGCCGTTCCCAAAACATTCTGCGCTACCATTTTACTGGATGCTGGCCAAATCATGTTTGCTTCTGATTGTTGCCGTCGGAATGACCGGTTGCTACCAGAGCCCTCGCAAGACTGTGACTACGGAGGATTATCATTTGCACGATGTGAAACTTCCGAATGGGAGGATTATTCGTGTGGAAACGATGGCCAAAATGGCCGATGTGATGCGCGGGATGATGTTCCGCGAGTCGCTCGCGCCGGATCGAGGTATGTTGTTTTACCATGGATCGCCAGGGGAGTTTCCCTACTGGATGTACCAAGTTAAGATTCCGCTGGACATTATTTGGCTGGATCGGTACAAGTTGATCTCTGAAATTTCGTCGCGTACGCCGCCGTGCCTGAGCGAGAAATCATCGGAATGCCCGAAGTTTGGGGGCTCGAGACAATCCCTCTATGTGCTTGAGTTGGCTGCGGGCGAAGCACAAAATAACAAGTTAAAAATAGGCGACAAAATCGAGTTCTAGAATGGATCAAACACTATTGAGGGAGCTGCTCGAGCGGGTACGCGCGGGCGAAACGGATGTAGAGTCGGCGGTAGGCCGGCTTCGTCACATGCCGTTTGAAGATATTGGATTTGCCAACGTCGACCATCACCGGGCGCTCCGGCACGGGGTGCCCGAGGTGATTTTCGGATTGGGCAAAGCGCCTGAACATGTCGTGGATATTGCGCTGCGACTGCAGGAGAACGCGAACAACCTGCTCGTAACGCGCGCTTCGAAAGAGTGCGCCGCCATGGTGCTGGCCGCGATTCCAGAAGCGGAACACTTTCCTCTTTCCGGGTGTATTCGTGTATGGAAGGATAAAACCATGCGGGGCCGCGGAAAGATCGGAATTGTGTGCGCTGGTACGAGCGATATTCCTGTGGCCGAAGAGGCACGGGTGACGGCCGAAGTGATGGGCAACGAGGTCTTCGCGATCCACGATGTCGGGGTGGCCGGAATTCACCGATTGATGAGTAATCGAGAGAAGTTGATGGAGGCCAAAGTACTGGTTGTCTGCGCTGGAATGGAGGGCGCATTGCCTTCCGCCATCGGCGGATTGGTGAGCGTACCGGTGATTGCGGTGCCGACCAGTATCGGCTATGGGGCGGCCTTCCAAGGGCTTGCGGCCATGCTGGGCATGCTCACCAGTTGCGCGAGTAACGTAACGGTAGTGAACATCGATAACGGCTTTGGCGGCGCTTACGTCGCGAGCCTAATCAACCGGCCTTAGCCCAGCGGTTCGAAGACCACATAGACACCGAAATGGGGCTGCAGCGAACCGCGGCCCCAACGGTTGACGTGCCAGCGGAGGCGGAGAAAGCGGAATTGTGGATCGGAGGGCAGGTCAAAGACCAAAGCGGAGGTACCGACATAGAACCGCTGCGGGAAGGCTGCGACAGCCTTGGCAAGCCACGTCGTGCTATCGGTTGAGGCCTCGATCGACACGTCGATCGACTGTTGTTCCACCGTTGACGTGATTCCCAGTGTCACTTGCACGCTCCGGAGACCCGGGGGGATTTCAGTAGGCACGGAAATGCCGTTGGCGTCGACGACCGTCTCCGGAAGTAGGAACTGCGGAGCCACGGTGGGCTAGACTTCTCCGGGAGCTTTGGCGGGAACCATCGGCCGGTTCGGCTCCATGATTTCGACTTGATCGCGGGTCAAACGGACCACGCGAACTTGGCCCCGGGGGCCGATGGGGCCAATGTCGCGACCAGCCTTCTGGACCGTCACACCGCCCGCATTGCCAACGACCATCCGGGCAGATTCGGTAGTGTTGACGCTCTGGGATTGCCCAGGCTCCATGACGCCCATGAAGATGCGTTTGCCATCCGCGGTGACTTCAATCCACGTCTTTTCGGTAGCGGCGATGTTCAGCAACATCGTGCCTTCTTTGGTAGTTATGGGAATGACGACAGGCACCGTCGGTGTGGTCTGAACCTCAGCGGCAGGCGCTTTAGCCTCGGGCCGAGTCGGCTGGGCGGGCACGGCCGGCGGCGGAGCCGCAACCGCTGCGGAAGATTGTTTCTCGGTGCTTCTGACGTTGTCCCAGAGAAGGGATAGGAGGCCTCCTCCTGCGATGACGACCACCAACCCGGCCAAAGCCAAGCCGGTCCGGCCGTCGAAAAAAGAGTTGGACCGTTCCATCACCGGGGCGATGGAAATCAACTTCCGCTCTTCCATATGTTGCGCTTTGGGATCGCGTTTTGCACCGATGGCTTGGAGATCGAACGCCGATTCCGGCTGAAGAATTAGCGCATACTCCGCTTCGAACTGTTGACCGCTCAAGCCAAGAGTCTGGGCGTATTGCCGAATAAAGCTTCGATTAAAGAAACCGCCCGGAAGCTTGGACCAATCGTCGGCCTCGATCGCTTCGAGATAGGGACTGCCGATCCGAAGTTCGTCGGCGATTGGACGGAGCTCTCTTCGTTGCCGAAGTCGTTCTTCGCGAAGTCGTTGCCCTAAACTTGCCATAGATACACAAAACCTCTAGCCAGCTTATAATATACCATTGACGAAGAAGTTTTCAGGTCCAGTTGCTACCGTCATCGTCGTTAATTGGAATCGTAGGACGATGCTGCAAGAATGCATTCAATCGCTTGAAGAACAACGGACTTACGCAGAGGAGCCGTTGCCTTTGGAGATCGTCGTCGTCGATAACGGATCGACGGACGGTTCAGCCGAAATGGTTTTGGAGACCTTTCCGCACTGCCGACTGATTCGAAATACCCTAAACAGGGGATTCTGCGGGGCCAACAACCAGGGGATCGCCGCCGCCACGACGGCACGAATTGCGCTGCTCAACAACGACGCCGTCGCGAGCCCCCACTGGGTGGCGGCGCTGCTCGAAGCCATTAACGGCGACCCGGATAATGGGATGGCGGCGAGCAAGATCGTCCAATACGAATCCCCAGGCACGATCGATAAGGCGGGTCACGTCTTGTTCCTGGATGGACAGAACCGGGGACGAGGGACGGGCGAGGCCGATCGGGGCCAATATGACGGTCCGCTTGAATTAGGGTGGCCGGATGGCTGTGCCGCCATGTATCGTAAAGCGATGTTTGATGATGTTGGTGGCTTTGATGAGGACTTATTCGCCTACGCCGACGACGCGGAGTTGGGACTTCGGGCGCGAATCGCGGGTTGGCGATGCGCCTATGCGCCTCGCGCCGTCGTACGCCATAGAAGGGGCACCACTTTGGGTCAGGGCAATCCGCAGCGGGTGTTCCTGATAGAGCGCAATCGAATTCTCCTGGCGGCGAAGTTATTTCCGTGGAGCGTTCTTCTGTTGAACCCGATTTATTTCGCGCAACGATTGTGGGCCGCCACCGGGCAAAACGGCGATCTGGCGGCATTTCCAGGTTGGCGGGGAAAGGTAAGAGTGGCCTGGGCGATGATTCGGGCTAATTTTGCCGCCCTTTGGTTGCTCCCGCGCTTTCTGAGCAAGCGTCGTGAGATCGAGAGGTTTGCTCGCATCCGGGGCCGAGCGCTAGCGAATATACTCCGTCAAGAGGCTCCGACCGCAACGGCGATGCACCTACGATGAGCCAAATTACCCGCAGTGGATGTCCGGCTTGTGGGCACGACGATTATAAATCCTTGTTTCATGGGACCGACAGACTGTATGGGACCACTGATCGTAGCTTCACCGTGGTCGAGTGCGCCAAATGTCGACTGATGCGATTGTTTCCGCAGCCGCATGCCGATGAGCTCAGTCGATTCTATCCGGCGCAGTATTGGTTCAGCCCCAGCGACTCAGCCGCGGCTCGAGCCGAAGAGCAGTATCGCCGCTTCGTGTTGGGCGACCACGTTCGATTTGTGGAAGGAGCGATCGAGGCGAGTTCGACGCGCGGGACAGTGCTCGACGTGGGCTGCGGAGGCGGGTTGTTCTTGAGGCTCCTCCGGGAGCGCGGGCATCGCGTCGTCGGTCTGGATAATTCGTTAGACGCCGTCCGGGTGGCCTGGAAGCAGAACCGCGTGACCTCCTTGTGTGGTTCGCTCACCAGGGCGCCCTTCCGGTCCGGCCAATTCTCAACCATTACTATGTTCCATGTTTTGGAGCATTTGTACGATCCAATGGGTTTTTGTGAGTCAGCCAAGGACCTGTTGACCGATGATGGGCGATTAGTCGTCCAGGTGCCTAACGCGGCGTGTTGGCAGTTCCTGCTGTTCGGCGAGCATTGGAATGGGATCGATATTCCGCGTCATCTCGTCAACTTCAAGGAGAAGGATCTGGTCGACCTGCTCGACGCGAGCGGCTTCACCGTGACCCGGCGGAAACATTTTTCCTTGCGGGACAACCCGGCCGGATTGGCGACGACCATCGCCGTAGGCCTCGATCCGATGGCACGGCGTGTCCGGAAAGTTCAGGAGTCGTCTCAGGGGAGGCTCATCAAGGATGCCCTTTATTTTGCGCTGATGCTGGCCTGTATACCACCGACTTTGGTGGAGGCAGCGTGTCGGGCCGGCTCGACGATCATGGTGGAAGCTCGCAAAAAATGAGGGACTACGTCCTGCATTTTGAGGCTTCGATTCGGAGGGCGGTCTCGCTTTTTGCCGCGTCGATGCCGCAGGGTCGGCGGGTTCTGGATGCAGGAGCCGGAGAGGGACAGTATGGGATGTACTTTGCGCATAATCGATACGTCGCGGTGGATCTTGGGGTTGGCGATTCCTCGTGGAACTACGAAGGCCTCGACGCGGTCGCCGATCTAAAGGCACTTCCCTTCCCGGCCGATACCTTTGACGGGGTGTTCAACGTCGTGACGCTGGAACACGTAACGGACCCACAGCTAGTGGTGCAGGAGATGGCCCGGGTGCTAGCGCCAGAAGGGAGGCTTTTACTGGTCGTGCCGCACGAATGGGAGGTCCATCAACATCCGCATGATTATTTTCGGTATACCCGATTCGGCTGCGAGTTGCTCTTGTTACGGGCGGGCCTGGTGATTGAGTCCATTGAACCGGTAGGAGGCTATTTTCGATTGCTGAGCCGGCGGCTTTTGTCTGGTTACAAGTTCTTCCCGTGGCCGTTGGCGGTGGTCTGGCTTCTGGCGGTCGGGCTGCCTGCGTTGCTGCTGCCTTTGTTCGACGGGCTCGATCGGCAGTCCGACTACACGCTTGGCTACATCTGCACCGCGCGGAAACAGGCCGAATCGCGATAAGCTATCGGCTATGCCTAAACGACGTGACCTTCTGGCGATTGCCGGCCCCTTCGCTCTGTTCGCCGCCAAACCCGGCGGTTTGCCGAACGTGACGCTCAACCCCAAGGACGTCAAGGTGCAGAACAATCCTTTCGGTGAGCTTCGAATCTATTTTGACGGCCCAACGGACCAGCTTCGGTCGATGACTGCGGGCAGCCTGCTGCTGAACGCAGGCGCGACCCCTCATCCCCCACACTCCCATCCGGAGGAGGAATTCATGGTGATCACCGAAGGCACCGGGGAACTGTTTTGCGATGGGAAGACGGTAAAGGTGGGCCCGGGTTCGATGATGTACTGCGGGGCCAACCAATCTCACGGGATTTTGAATACGGGCAAGAAGCCGCTCTTGTTTTTCTTTTACAAGTGGAAAGCTTAACCTTCTCTTAACGATTATTTGCACAGATTCAGTTGCGGTGGGACGTCTAAAGACCATACGCTATGGCGATGGAACTCACCGACGCAGACCTGATGCACCAATTTCAAAACGGTGACGTTCCTGCCTTTGAGGACTTGGTCGGCCGGTATACACTGCGTCTTCACCGCTTCCTGCAACGCTTAGTCCTAAACAGTGCGGTGGCCGAAGAGCTAACGCAGGACACCTTCTTTCGCGTTTTTCTGGCTCGAGGCCGCTATCACGCGTCGGCGTCGTTTTCAACTTGGATTTATCGGATAGCCACGAATCTGGCACTGAACTGGATTAGGGACACTCGCCATGCGCGCCAGACTTCTAGCCTGGACGCATTGACGGTGTTGGGCACCAAGATGCAAATTCCGGTTTCAGAACGAAGTGCCGAGCAACAGTTGGTGGCTAATGTCGAGGTGCAGCGGGTCCGATCGGCGATCGCAGGTCTACCCGAACGCCAGCGAGTGGCAAAGCAGGCTCTTTAGCGCAGGTACGGAGCAATCCAGCGTTCGCGCGATCGCTTCGTAGTCCAGACCTTCGTATTTATGGAGCAGCACTGCCACTCGCTGGCGTTCGGGTAGACCTGCGATCG
>JBKJLJ010000818.1:0-3425 GCA_046597015.1 Bryobacteraceae bacterium | reverse complement strand
CTACCTCAGCGGCAGCGACGGCAAAGGCCGCGGCGGCATCTTCGAGTTCGACCTCACCACCCAGCGAACCGACCGAGCCGTAGCCGAATACGGAGGCCCCCCCAAGGGCTACGAGTTCTACCCCCAAGGCAAAACCTTCGTCTACCGCGACGGCCCCATCTTCCGCGACGAACTAGGCAAACCCGCCCACTTCCCCGGCCAGGCCGCCGGCATCACGGAATGGCTCCCCACCGCCCTCGCCCTCTTCGGAATCCGTGAATCCACCCTCATCCGCTTTGAACCCGACGGCAACAGGGAGTATCCCCTCCCCGGCAACCGTCAACCCGGAGCCTCCGTCAGCCCCGACGGCAAAACCATCGCCCTCACCGCCGGCCGGGAGTCCCAGCAAATCTGGTCCCTCGATCTAAAGCCCTAACGCACCGCCTGATCATACGTCCGCTGCCTCGCCACCGGTGCCTCCAGCAACGGCAGGGCCCCGTTCCTCTCCGCCTCCGCCCACCATAGCTTCTTCAGCTCCGCCAACTTCTCCGGGTACTGCCCCGCCACGTCCTTAGCCTCCGAAAAGTCCTCCGCCACGTGGTACAGCTCCCACCGGTCCTTCCCAAAGTCCGTCCCCGGCGTATGGATCCCCACCGCCTTCCAGCCGTCATGCCAAATCCCCCGGCTCCCCCACAGCTCGAAATACTGCCGATTCCGCGGGTCTCCCGCCCCCGGATCATTAAACGTCGCCCGGATACTCTTCCCCTGCATCGGCATCTGGCACACCCCCCCAAACACCGTCGGCGCTGCCACCCCCGCTATGTCCAACACCGTCGGCGTAATGTCGATCACGTCCACAAACTGCCGGCGCAGCCCCGTCTTCTTCACCCCCGCCGGCCAGGAAAACAGGAACGGAGTCTGCACCCCGCCCGCATACGGCCACAGCTTGTACATCTGGAACGGCGTATTCGATACCCCCGCCCACGGCCTTGGATACAGCGGCTGCGTCGTCGGCGTCCCCATCTCCTCCCGCCGCTCATACATCTCTTTCGTCGTCGTCCGATCGCCGTAGGGCTTCAGAAAACCACCCTTCGTCCCAGCCTCAGGCGCGCCGCCGTTATCCGACATCAGGAAGATAGCCGTGTTCTCAAACAGCTTCTGCTCCTTCAGGTAGTTCACCACCCGCCCAATCTGCTCGTCCGTATGCTCCAGAAAGCCCGCATAAGCCGCCATGAACCGGGTATTCACCGCCCGCTCTTCATCGCTCAAAGCGCTCCATGCCGGGTCCCCCGCATTGCGCCCGGGCAGCTTCGTCCCCGCCGGAATCACCCCTAACGCCAACTGCCGCTCATACCGCTCCTGCCGGATCAGGTCCCAGCCCTTCGCGAACGTCGCCACGTACTTGTCCGTATACCGCTTCGGCACCTGCACCGGCGCATGGGTCGCCCCAAACGCCACATAGAGGAAGAACGGCTTCGTCGCATCCGCCGCTACATGCTCGCCCATCATCGCAATCGACCGGTCCACTATGTCCACCGAAAAGTGGTACTCCGGCTTACTCGGCCGCGCCACCACGTGGTTGTCCTCGAACAAGTCCGGCCTATACTGATCCGTCCATCCCGACAAGAATCCGTACCATCGGTCGAACCCCTTCTGTAGCGGCCAATGCGTCCGCGCCCCGGAAGCCTTCATGTCCGCCCCCGGCACCAAATGCCACTTCCCCACCCCATACGTGCTGTAGCCGTTCGCCCCCAGAATCTGCGCCGCCGTCGCCGCCGCCGGGGTCACCCGCCCCCTCGAATGCGCATAGCCTTGATCGTCTCCCGCCAACTCCTTCATCCCCACCGCGTGGCTATTCCGCCCCGTCAACAGCGCCGCCCGCGTCGGCGAACAGATCGCCTTGCAGTGGAAGTTGTTGTACTGCAACCCGCCCGCCGCTAAGGCGTCCATGTGCGGCGTCTCGACCTCTGACCCATAGCAATGCAGGTCCGAAAACCCCGTATCGTCCAGCAAAATGTAGACAATGTTCGGGCTCCCCGCCCGCGCCTTCGGCGTCTGAATCGGCGGCAAGCTCCCACAAGCTTCCTGCGCCGAGCCCGTCCTCGCCAGTAACATCATCCCCATCAACTGCCTGCGCGTCGTCTTCGTGCTCATAGCTTCTCTCAGTTACCATATCCCTAACCATGCCCCGCCTGCTCTTCCTCCTCCTCCCGCTCCTCCTCCAAGCCCAGCCCGCCTCCGACCTCGATTTCACGAGCGCCATCGGCGACCTCCGCGATCTCCCGCAAGCCACGACCCAACTCCTCATCGCTGAAGCCAATCGCCACCTCGCCCTCCGCCCCGTCATCAACACCCCCGCCGCACTCCAAGCCCGCGCCGCCCAAGTCCGTCGCCAGATCCTCCAAAACATCGGCGGCCTCCCCGCCAAAACACCCCTCAACGCCCGCACCGTCTCGACGCTCCAACGCGGCAAGTACCGCATCGAGAAAGTCATCTTCGAAAGCCAGCCCCGCTTCTACGTCACCGCCAATCTCTACATCCCCAACAACCTCTCCGGCCCCGCCCCCGCCATCCTCTTCCCCCTCGGCCACGAAAGCGGTGCCAAAGCCCACGACGCCTGGCAAATCGCCCTCGGCAGCTTCGCCTCTAAAGGCTTTGTCGCCCTCGCCTGGGACCCCGTCGGCCACGGCGAACGAGGGCAATTCTTCGACCCCGACACCCGCGCCTCCAAGCTCGTCCGCTCCACCACCGAACACTCCATGCTCGGCGTCCAAACCCTCCTCACCGGCGACAACCTCGCCCGCTATATGATCCACGACGGCATCCGCGCCCTCGACTATCTCTCCGCCCGCCCCGAAGTCGACCCCGCCCGCATCGGCGCCACCGGCAACTCCGGCGGCGGCACCCTCACCGCCTACCTCTCCGCCGCCGACGACCGCCTCAAAGTCGCCGCCCCCAGCTGCTACATCACCTCGGCCAAGTCTCTGCTCACCCAACTCGGCCCCCAGGACGCCGAACAAAACCTCCCCCCGTGGATCAGCGCCGGCCTCGACTTCCCCGACTTCATCTACGCCTTCAACGGCAAGCCCTATCTCATCCTCTCCGCCATTCGAGACTTCTTCCCCATCGGCGGGGCCCGCGCCACCTACGCCGAAGCCCTCCGCGTCTATGACCAACTCGGCCAGGCCAACACGCTCAGCATGGTCGAAGGCGACGACGGGCACGGCTACTCCAAGCCCCGCCGCCTCGCCGCTTACGCCTGGTTCTCCCGCTGGCTTGCGCACCTCGAAGACGATGGCATCGAGCCGGACATTCAGCTCGCCACCGAAGAGGAACTCCAGTGCACCCTCACCGGCCAAGTCCAAACCTCCCTCGGCGGCGAAACCGTCTTCTCCCTCAACCGCGCCCGCCTCGTCGCCCGGCCCGCTCTAACCGCCGCCCAGGTC
>JBKJLJ010000798.1:0-3918 GCA_046597015.1 Bryobacteraceae bacterium | reverse complement strand
CTGGCATCTCCGACGCCCTCCGCGCCCCCCCCGCCATCGGCGCATTCGGGTCCGTACTAATCGTCGCCGTCGACCCCACCGCGTAAGGATTCGGAGCCTCCGTTACTCCCGTCCCCGTCTCCCCCGGCTTAGCCTGTTTCTTCACGAGAGAGTCCGTCAACTTCCCCGCCGCGTCCGCATGGATTACCCGCCAGTCGTCCTTCCCCGTGAACGGGTCCACATACCGCCGCCGTATAAACCGAATCCCGTTCGTCTGCTCCAGCTCTTCAATCGTCTGCGGCAGCTTCTTGTTCTTCCGCTGAAACAGTTGCACCCCCCGGATGTACTGCTCCCCCCGCTCCACCAGCATCTCTTCCTTATTCCGCTGCGCCTCAAACGCCAGCCGGGGCAGCTCCATATAGAGCACCCACGCCATCGCCGCTGCCATCGCAAACACGAACAGCATCGCAAAGCCGGAATCAGGTCGTCGCCGTTTCATCTACCCCGGTTGCTCCTCAAGGTTCAACGTCTGCTCGCTCTTGAACTCCAAATCTTCCATCACCACCGAGTTCAACCCGATCCGGACCACCTTGTACCGCTTCTGGATCACGTCCCCCTCGCCAGCCACGAAGATGTCCTCGCCATCCAGGAAGAAGGCCCGCTTCGTCTTCGTCCGAGCGCCGCCCACGAACCCATAAAACTTCAGACGCATCGGCGGAGCCTGCGGTTTCTGCGGCTGCGCCCCCGGTGTCATCAAGTTCACCGGCGGTGCCGTCGACGGAGTCAGCTTCGCCCGATCCAAGGGCGGCTTCGGGAAGATCTTCGGCGGATCCGGCTGCTTCGGTGCTGGAGCAGCCCCAAAGTCAAAAATCGTCCGCGTCCCCCCTTCGATTTTTACCCTTGCTAACCGCTGCACCAACTCCAGCCGCAACGTCGGGTCAATCGTCGTCGGGTCCACCCGATCCTCCACCCGCCGCGACTTCAGCACCGGCTTAAACTCCTGCACCGCCGCCCGCAAAGCTGGCCGCGGTTTAGTCTGGCTCGCCGCCACCACCGGCAGCGTTCGCGGGCCCCCCACCATCGGTGCCGCCGGCCGCGCAGCAGTTTTCGGCGTCTGCTCCGACCGCGGGGAGTCCCCCCCGATGAACATCGAGACCGCTCCGACGGCTAGTACCCCCACCAGGATCGCCACTTGCTTCGGCTCTGCGCCTAACTTCATCGCGTCCCCCCGGCGCTCTGGGCCACCACCGCGAGCGGGGCCTCGCGGATAAAGGTGTTCGCTCTCATATTGATGTTCAGCACCCCGGTTCCCTGCTGCGGCGACGCCGACAGTGCCTCGATAATCACGAGCCGCGGAGCCATATCCACCTCGCGCAGGAAGTGGAGCAAGTCCGCGTAGGTCCCTTCGTAGTTGCCATTGATCGACAGCATCGACAGCTCATCGGAACCTTCCACGGGATCTTCGACAAACCCATGTTCCTTCACCCGGACCCCGGCCCGTTTCGCCATGCTCGAAACTTCATCGACCACGGTGGAATAGGTGGTTGGGCGGCTCAGGAAGTAGGTGGCTACAAAGTCATCGCCTTCTTTCCGGCCTCGGTCCATGTTTGTGGTCAGCTTCTTAGTCCGGTCGAGCGACATCCTTCGCTCTTTAGCTTGTCCGCGGAGGGTACTGAGTTGCGCCTCCATGTCTTGGGCCGAGCCGCCAAACGGGGCGAACACAAACCACCCAGCGACCAGATTTAGCCCCAGCAACACCAGGACAATCACCCGCGGAAGATCCAACTTGATACTGCCAAGGTTATAGCTACTGGCCATAATGCAACCTCCCTAGATACGCATTTCCGCCCAGCCCCGACCCCGAGACAAACCCCCGCGACACCGATCGAACTCCAATCACCGGGGCATGCCACGCGCTAGAAACGGCACCCCGCCCCGCAAGCGAGTCCCGTGACACTGAGCCAAACCCGATCGTCGAAGCGAACCGCTCGACCGCGTTGTCCTCCCGCCGCGCGTGCAAGCCACGAGTCTTTAGACCCGCAACAGTCCCACCACTGGGCCGCAACCACGAGCCCCGTGATACCCGTCTCAAACGCCGACGCCCGAACCCAACGCTAAAGCTTCTGAGCATAGTTCACACTCACTCGATACCGGTACAACGGCTCACTCTGCGACGGCGGCAACATCGTCGCCATCGACGGAACCGTGAACACCGCCGAACTCTCCATCCGCTTCAACAAGTCAATCACCGGCTCAATACTCTGCGCCGCCACCGTCATCTCGAGCTGAATCTCGTTCTTGGCGTTCGCTTGCGGCCGCAGCGCCACCAGCCGCACACTGTGCGGCATCACCTGCTCCAAATCCGCAAACAGCCGCGACCAACTGATCCCCTTCCGCGCGATCAGCGTATTCAAAAACACGCTCCGCTCCAATACATCGGCGTTCTCCACTTTCCGCATCGACGCCTCCAGCGCCGCCTGCTCATTCCCCATGCTCGCTACTTGCTTCTCGGTCTGCGCGATAGCGGCCACTAGGTCGCTCTTAGCCTGCCGTTCATTCACAATCATCAGCACGAGCAGCCCAAGCGTCACCGCCAGCAACCCCGCCGCCACGCTCGCAAAAATGTTTACCGCCCGGTCTCTGCGAAACGGCTCGCTCGATAAGTTAATCGGATACCGCACGTTAGTTCCGGCCTCCCGCCGCCAAATATCCCAATAATCCCGCATTCGTCGCCGCCGGCGCACCAAACGGGCTCTGCAACGGTTCCACCGGCAACTCCACATCCGAGGGCAACGCCGCCAGCCCGCACAAATGCACCGACTGCGGCCGCGTCTTCAGCTCATCTTCCAGGTAGGCCAGCGTCGGGTACAAAACGCCCCCCAACTCCTCCTCGTCCGCCGTCGCCAGCTCCACGCACCGCAATAAACGCAGGCTCCCGCCCATCGTCACCGCAATCGTCAGCACCTTCTTGGCTAGCTTCACGAGCACCCGGCAACCATCCGCCGGCACCAGGTCCAACGCCGCCAACGTCGACGTCGTGATCCGCCCCGGCCACAATCCCGCCACCCGGAACGGAGCCTCGTATTTGGCCAAAATCTCCAACGAAACCAACGTCGCCAGCACGTCGACCTCCTTCGCTGACCCCTGCCGCGGCTGCACAAAACAGCTCACCGCCGCCGCGTCCACGTCAAACGGCACCGTCTTCTTCATCCGAAATCGCACGAGCGCCCGCTGCTCATCCGGATCCGCCGGAAACTGGCTAAAGTCCAATACCGCCATCCGCGCCGCGTAGTCCGGCAGAATCAACACTGCCGTCCGCCGCTTCCGCCCCGTTTCCGGCCCCGCCGCTTCCTTAATCGCTTTCAGAAAGAAGTCGTTCCGCAGGATGTTGTCCTCAATCGGCGAAATCCGCAACGTCTCCGCTTCATACGAAATCCACTGCGGAGAGCCGCCCCGCACCGCGTACGCCAGCCCCTGCGTCGAAATCTCAAAACTCAGGTCCGGTGCTGGATCCGCCAGCAAACGATGAATGGTATCGGTAATCGCCATCAGCCCTCGATAAAGGTCACTTTGTTGATCTCGCGCAGCGTCGTAATCCCCGACCGCACCCGCTCAATCGCACTCTCGCGCAACGTCGACATCCCCTCGCTCCGCGCATACCGCTTAATCTCACTCGTGGGCCGCCGATCCAGAATCATCTCCCGGATTTTCTCGGACATGTCCAGTAACTCATGAATCGCGCTGCGCCCGTGGTACCCCGTCCCGCCGCACTCAAAGCACCCCGCACCCTCGTAAAAAGTCACCCCCGTCCAATCCTCCGGCTTCAACGCCGAATCGATCAACTCCTGCTCGGTCACCACCGCCGGATGCTTGCAGTGCTCGCAGATGTTCCGGACGAGGCGCTGCGCCAAAATGCAGTTCATCGCCGACACAAAGTTG
>JBKJLJ010000759.1:0-14369 GCA_046597015.1 Bryobacteraceae bacterium | reverse complement strand
CGAAACAGCACCCCCTTCCTGCTTTACGTAGGCCGCAGAAATGACTACAAGAACTTCAGCACTCTGCTGCGAGCTTACACACAGTGGCACCATCGGCGAGAGGTGAATTTGTGTGTTTGCGGACCCTCCTGGAGTCGGGAGGAGTCTGAGTTTATCGCGAAATCAGGCAGCAGGAGAAATATTCTTCACCTTGGCGGTGTATCCGATTCGAAGCTTGCGGCGCTGTATCATCAGGCTGCCGCATTTGTCTATCCATCACTATTCGAGGGATTTGGCTTGCCTCTACTTGAGGCTATGTCAGTTGGCTGCCCAGTGGTTGCATCCAGTATTCCATCGAGCGTCGAGGTGGCGGAACAATACCCGTACTATTTCCCCCCCGAGAGCACTGAAGGACTGGACGCCGCGCTCACAAGGGCTGTCACAACTGGTAGGAACCATAAGATGGCCGAACTCGGCGGCAAGATTGTTACTCGGTTTACCTGGGAAAAGGCCGCACGAGAGACTGTGGATGTTTATCGCGAGCTGTGCCCAGGATGCTGAATGGGTGGCGGCGGGCGATGCTTCAGGAGGGATGGCCGCTCAGATGACGAGATATCTGACGCCAACCATCGATGAACTTCCCGCGCCTCCCCCTGGTTCGACTGGCTGGCCGTGGACGGAGGGCAGCAAGCTGGCCGACGCTGTGATGCTGGACGGATCCGAGTGGCCGCTTGTTTCGGTGGTGACGCCTTCATTCAACCAAGGACAGTATCTTGAGGAGACGATTCGATCTGTTCTCTTGCAGGGCTATCCCCGGTTGGAATACTTCGTCCTCGACGGCGGCAGCAGGGATGGAAGTTTGGATGTTATTCGAAAATATGAGAAGTGGATCACTCGATGGCGATCCTGCAAAGACGGAGGTCAGGCAGATGCGATTGCAACTGGGTTAGAGTGGTGCAATGGGGAGTGGTTCAATTTCATCAACTCCGATGATTTGCTCGCTCCTGGCACCATTGCGGCAGTGGCCGAAGTGTCTTCCAATGCGGATATGGTTGCTGGGGTATGTGAGAATTTCGGTGTTGGGCAGAGCCCAGTAGCGATTCAGAACCGCAACCTGTCGGCGAATGCTCTCTTATGCGGTACGGAGGCCAGTTTCCACCAACCTGCCGTCTGGATGCGGAAGGATCTAATTCAGCTGTGTGGCGGACTCCAACGTGATCTCCATTATTGTTTTGATCTCGACCTGATGATCCGATATTTGGCTAAATATCCAGTGGTTAGCTACACGCAGTCTACGCTTGCGAAATTTAGGCTGCATGAAGCTTCGAAGACTGTTTCGCAATTGGGACGTTTTTCAGTGGAGCGCGAAGTTGTGATGTTGCGGTTGAAGCATAATGATGATGTTTCAGAGTTGCATGCGGAGGCGGACTTGGCTGTTCGACGGTTGAGATGGTGGCGTGAGCTGATGAGGATCGGCGAGCAACCGGCAGGACTCTCCAAGGCGTGGAGGATCGTGGCGCGGTCTATTGTCGATCCGAGAATACGGTGGACAAGGCTGACTGCCGGGGCAGTCCG
The DNA here is from genome assembly GCA_046597015.1 of Bryobacteraceae bacterium. Classification (GTDB taxonomy): domain Bacteria; phylum Acidobacteriota; class Terriglobia; order Bryobacterales; family Bryobacteraceae. The sequence continues at coordinate 12,815 of JBKJLJ010000759.1, read as the reverse complement.
TAGGGCTCTGTAGGTACGCGGCCACTGCGGCAGTTGAGCGTATATGAAGGAAGTAGGCGAAAGGCCAATTTCAATAGGTGTGTTAATCACCTATCATAATGAGGGGCCGATGCTGGTGGAATGTATCCAGTCAGCATTGAATTGTATGCAACCGCCAGATGAGATACTTGTATATGACGATGCATCTGTCGTTCCTGCATCGGAACTTGTTGGAGAGTACGGTCCAGTGGTGCGGGCGATTCGATCGGAAGAGAATAAAGGACCGTCATATGGAAGAAACACATTGATGAGGGAGAGCCGGTCGACATACGTTAGGTTTCATGACGCGGACGACCTATTTGTAGAGGGATGGTGTGAGCGCGTTCGTGCAGCTTTAGCATCGAAGACTGTGGATCTACTTTTTAACCCCGTGAGGTGTGTCGATGGACCAACGAAGGAAGTTCCTCCCGATAATCTTAAATGGGACGAGCTCGTAAAACTGTGTGTGACGGAGGGCATGTGGACTCCCTCTGCGACGATCAGGCGTCAGTTTGCGGTTACCGCAGCTGATTTCGATGAATCAATTCGAAATGCAGAAGACAATGATTATTATGTTCAGTTAGCAATTAAGAGGCCTTATTATGAAGTTTTTCATGAAGATGTGATACTTGTCCAACCGCAACGGCAAGATAATCTAAGTGCGAATAGAGAAGCTGCCCTTTCGGCGTCCGTATACTGCTTGTTGAAGTGGATGGCAGTCGTTCCAGCAAGCGTGATACCTGATTTGCGGGAAGAACTGGCGATCTTGGCACTCCGTTGTTTTCGTCACAATCGTAAGGATTTGTACAAACGCGCCTGGAACGGGGCCAGGAGCTTGGGCGAGGTGCGTTTCGAAAGGGAAACTCGGCAGTTTGCCCGAGTGCTTATGCGATTGTGTGGGATACCGTTCATAGAGACTTTTCGTAAGATTGGCCGACTATAGTGCTACTACAGCAGCCGTACCGTATGAAGATATAAGGGGGTCTTTCGCTAATGTGTGGGATTGCGGGCCACAGCAGGCTGTCGATATCTGAAACCGATGAACGGCACGCGGTTACGTGGGCTCTTAACTGCCAGCAACACCGCGGCCCCGATGCCTACGGTCTTCTCACGATCGACGCCACCGTCCTCGGCCATCGCCGCCTGTCGATCCTCGATCTCTCCGACGCCGGTCGGCAGCCGATGACGAACGAACGTGGCGATGTTGCCATCACCTTCAACGGCGAAATCTATAATTTCCAGGAACTGAAGCGGGATCTATCGAAATACCGTTTCCGCTCCGGAACCGATACCGAGGTCATCCTCCATGGCTATGAAGAATGGGGAATCGACGGCCTGGTCAAGCGTTTAAGAGGAATGTTCGCCTTCGCCATTCACGACCAACAGAAGTACGCCCGCCACGAACCTTTTCTGTATTTAGTGCGCGACCGCCTGGGTATCAAGCCGCTCTATTACACGCAAACGGGCGGTCAGATCGCATTCGCTTCCGAGGTCAAGGCGCTTCTGGCCGCGGGGCTGATTTCAAGCACCGTCGATCCGGAAGCGATGGCCGGTTTTCTCTGCCTGGGTTCGGTCCCGGCCCCACGTACCTGGTATAAGGATGCCGCGTGCCTTCCCGCTGGATCTTACCTGACCGTCTCAGAGTCCGCGACGTCGCTGACAAAATACTGGGATCTGCACAACCAAGAGACACCGGCGAACCAGAAGGATCTCTCGAACCTTCTGGCCGAGACCGTGCAGCAGCACATGGTCGCCGATGTTCCTATCGGCGTATTTTTGAGTGGCGGCGTTGATTCGGCCACCCTTGCGGCAGTGGCGAGCCGGTCACTCAACTCCAAGCTCGTGACCCTGACGATCACGTTCCCTGAATCCGAGTTCAGTGAGCGCGATGAAGCCCGTCACTTTGCAAGCGTCTTCGGAACCGAGCATCGAGAGGTCCCTGTTTCGTGCGAATCTTTTCTTAATGAGATTCCAAACATTCTCCGAGCTATGGACCAGCCAACCGCGGACGGCGTCAACACCTACTTTGTTTCAAAAGCCGCCAAGGAAGCCGGGCTGAAAGTCGTTTTATCAGGACTCGGCGGCGACGAGGTGTTTCTTGGATACGCTCACTACCGTAAGATGTTCTCCGCTAAGGATCCGCTGCGGATGTTTACCGGTTCCCCCGCGTGGGCGCGCCAAACCCTTAGCCAATGTGGCAGTGCGTTTGGCCGTATCACAGGTCAAGAGAGATGGCAGCGGCTGGACTACACACGGTATCTCGACAATACCCAATCGGCGTATCTGTTGACCCGGGGATTCTTTGGGCCAACCCAGGCGGCGGAGCTGCTGGGTTGCAGCGAAAAGTGGATCTGCGATTCGCTCGCCGACAGTTTTCAAGCGCTGGGCATGCCATCGTCCAACGGACACTTCGACCCGGATCGGTTCCATTATTTCGAGTGCAAGCGCTATCTGCACGACCAACTATTGCGTGACTCCGACGTTTTCAGCATGGCGCATTCCATCGAGTTGCGTGTTCCGCTCCTCGACCACGTTTTGCTAGAAGCGGCCAACCGGATACCGATGCGGCAGCGGATATCGAATGCGATGAACAAACCGGCGCTTGTGGAGGCGGCCGGCCATCCGGCGGTCACCGAGGCGGCGATGCGACCCAAGCGCGGATTTACGTTTCCGTTTGCGAAGTGGATGCGCGCCAACTCGGGACAGTTAGAGGAGATCGCAACTGGAAAGTCGCCGCTGGAGCCAGCGCGAGTGCGCCGGTGCTGGGAGGATCTGCGGCAAGGGCGCGTGCATTGGTCGAGGGCTTGGGCGACCGTGGCGGCAGCGACCCCATGAACGTAGCTGTTTTTGGTTCATCTGGGCACGGCGGAGTTGTAGCCGAGGCAATTCTGAGCCAGGGCACTCACAACTTCGTTGGGTGGATCGATTCTTTTCGGAGTCCGGGCGATATAGTCGGATCGTACTGCGTACTGGGCTCTGAAAAGGATATTCCAGACTTACTGGCGCAAAGGTGCTTCGACGGACTGGCTATTGCGATCGGAGACAATTGGCAACGTGCTAAGGTCGCCGAACGTCTCCAGCCTCTCTGTCGGAGCGGACTCGTTTTCATCACCGTGATACATCCAAACGCGAATATTTCGGCATCTGCCCTGATCGGCGAAGGCACCGTCGTGTTGAGCGGTGCGGTAATCACGGCACACGCTCGCGTTGGCCGTTTCTGCATCGTCAACACCAGCGCGTCCCTCGATCATGATTGCGTAATGGCCGACTATTCCAGTTTGGCACCGAAAACGGCCACCGGTGGGCGTGTCTCAATTGGTGAATATTCCGCAGTCTCGATAGGAGCAATTATAGTCCATCGTATCGTGGTCGGACATCACTGCCTCATTGGTGCCGGGGCAACGGTTCTGAGAGATGTGCCGGACCACGCCGTATGTTATGGCACTCCGGCTAAAACAGTCCGCTATCGGGCGCCCGGGGAATCGTACCTATAAACGAGGATGCAAATGCAGAACCATAAGACTCATCATTCAGAACTGGCTTACTTTGGGGCACCCCCTGCGTTCGCGCAGCCGCTGCATGTTGGACGGCCAAACATCGGCGACAGAGACCGTTTACTTGCAAGAATAAATGACGTCCTCGACCGTCGCTGGCTCAGCAACTACGGACCGCTGGTTCAGGAGCTAGAGCACCGCATCGCCACGATGCTCGGGGTTCGCCACTGCATAGCGATGTGCAACGGAACGATTGCACTTGAGATCGCGATACGCGGGCTTGGTCTTCATGGGGAAGTGATCGTTCCCTCCTATACCTTCGTAGCGACCGCCCACGCTCTGCAATGGCAGGAGATCACTCCAGTCTTTTGCGACATCGATCCGATTACGCATAGTATCGATCCGGCCCGGATTGAAAGCATGATTACCCCGCGAACGACGGGAATCATCGGCGTCCACACCTGGGGGCGGCCCTGTGAGGTTCGCGCCATAGAGGAGATAGCAAGCCGTCGTGGATTAAAAGTTATCTACGACGCATCGCATGCCTTCAGTTGCTCGCATGAGGGACGAATGGTTGGATCATTTGGAGATGCGGAAGTGTTTAGCTTTCACGCGACAAAGTTCTTCAACACTCTCGAGGGTGGCGCAATCATAACAAACAATGACGACTTGGCCTCCAGAATTAGACTGATGAAAAACTTTGGCTTTAGCGGGTACGATAATGTGATCTATCTTGGGACAAACGGCAAGATGAATGAGCTATCGGCCGCGATGGGTCTTACCGGACTAGACGCACTCGATTCATTCTTAGAGACCAACCGTAGCCACTACTCCGATTACGCTCAGGCCGTCGAATCGATTGAGGGTGCGAGACTGTTTACGTATGACCCAATCGACCGCTGCAACCACCAGTACATCGTAGTTGAGTTGGACGAAGCCGCGTGCGGAATTAGCCGGGATACCGTGGTTGAGATGTTTCACGCTGAAAATGTCGTTGCGAGGAAGTACTTCTGGCCCGGGTGCCACCGTATGGAGCCGTACCGGTCATTGTTCCCACACGCTGGATTACTGCTCCCGGAAACGGAACGCGTCGCCAAGCGTGTGATTGTACTGCCAACCGGGACTGCCGTAACCACGAACGACATTCAAGTGGTGTGCAGCATTCTACGCGTTGCGTTGAGCAACGGTCCAGCTATAGAGATGGCGGCTCAGGAACTAAGGAGCGTCGGCGCATAAATGTCTGATGCCGCCGGAAGCTGCATGGATCCGCCATTGGTTAGCTTCGTGGTGATGTGCTATAACACAGAGGCGTTCGTTGGTGAGTGCATTCAGAGTATCTTGAATCTCGAAGGCGGATTCTCTTGGGAAGTCGTCGCGATTGACGATTGTTCCACGGACGGAACGCTCGCTGTCCTAGAGTCTTTTTCAGATCCCCGTATCCGTATTATCCGTCACCCTGTGAACAAGGGCCCCCAAGAAGCTGCGACCACAGCGCTTCTTGCCACACGCGGTATCTTCGTCACGCGTATGGATTCAGACGACCGATATAGACCGGATTTCCTCACACACACACTGCCTATACTCCACGAGCATCCCAATGTCGGTTTAGTGTACGGAGAAGCCGAGATGATTGATCCGGACGGCAAACCGCTAGGGCTGGCCGACACTCCTGGCTATGGGAACGGACCGTGGATAGGTAATTTGCTGATTACACTCCTGCGGCGGAATATTATTTGTAATCCGACAGTCATTGCCAGACGAGAGTGTTTTGTTTCATCAATGCCAGTCCCGTCGCACATGGTGTTGGCGGATTGGTACCTTACTGTGTCGATGGCGAGAGAGTGGGACTTTTGCTTCTGTGATCGCGTGCTGGCCGATTACAGGATTCACCCCGGAAATTATCATAGCCATATCGTGGCGACTGGTGCGCAGGAGCGAGCCATCATGTGGCTATTGGACAAAGTGTTCTCAACACCAGAAACGTTGCCTGCGCTTGAGTTGCAAAAACGACGCGACCGTGCGGCGATCATAGCGGAGAATTATTGGACAATGGCCGCTAAGTATTTCGGGTGCGGCATGTTCGAAGAGGCAAGGCGGTGTTACATGCAAGCGGCTCGACACCCGAGATACTGGGTTGCACCAGAACTCTACAAGCGGCTTCTGGCAATCGCACTTGGAAGAGCTCGATATGAGGCTTGCAAAACTACACTTAAGGCAGCGGTCCAGCAGTCGGGCAAAGGTACTCGGGAATAGCTATTTTGAATCCGATGAGATCCATCCTCCACACGCCCTTCTGCTACTGGCCAGACGCCATCGGCGGAACCGAGGTATACGTCCGGGGATTAGCCGCAGCCCTTTATAAACAGAGGGTTCGATGTTCGATCGCTGCGCCGGGGGAACACGACCAGCAATACACGCACGGTGATTTCGACGTGTATCGCTACAAAACATCTCCGTGCATCTCTCCCGAACAGATGTACGGAGACGGCGATCCAGTCGCGGCCGCCGGGTTCGGGCGGGTGCTTGATATCGTCAAGCCTGATGTTGTCAATTTCCACGCCTTCACGAGTGGTGTCTCATTGCTAGCGGCACAGGAAGCGAAGCGAAGAAACATCCCGGTTGTTCTCACTTACCACACGCCAACGGTTAGCTGTCCTAGGGGAACGTTGTTAGAGTTGGGCACCGCCGTCTGCGATGGACGGCTCGATACAAGCCGGTGTACCAAGTGCACGGCTCATGCCCATGGCGTCCCAACACCCTTGGCTTCCTTAATTGCGGTCGTTCCGCAATGGGCGGGAAGTTCCTTGGGTAAAATGGGGCTGCAAGGCGGCGCCTGGACTGCGCTTCGGATGTCCTGTCTCATAGCGCTTCGGGAAAAGACCTTTCGCCGAATGGTCGACTCGGCAGATCAGATCGTCGCCGTATGTGAGTGGGTGCGGAATCTTCTCATTACAAACGGCGTCCCTGCAGAGAAGATCACGTTATCGCGGCAAGCCATTCCCGCTACCCGCATCGGCGCAGTTGCTGAGCGCGCCACTAGTGCGGATGGGGTACTGCGAATCGCCTTCCTGGGGCGAATCGACTCGACAAAGGGCATTGATATTTTGATTCGAGCCATCCACGGACTGCCCGGATTGCCGATTGAATTAGATGTTTACGGAATCGCGCAAGGGGGCGCAGGGGAAGCGCTACAGCAGCGCTTGCAGTCCTTGTCCGCATCCACCGGACAAATCCGTTTCCTCACGCCCATTTCGGCAGATGAAGTGATGCACACTCTCCAGCGGTACGACGTTCTGGCGGCGCCGTCACAGGGGCTGGAGACAGGCCCTCTGGTTGCCTACGAAGCCTTTGGCGCCGGGGTCCCCGTGATCGGTTCCAATCTTGGGGGCATCGCGGAGATTGTGACGCACGAACAGGACGGTCTTTTGGTCGAACATAATTCCGTGAAGGCCTGGCAAAACGCGCTTCGCCGGCTTGTAGACGAGCCCGGACTGCTTCCACAATTGCGCCGGGGCATTCGCGCGCCGCGCACAATGGAGTTGGCTGCCTCGGAAATGATGGCGGTTTATGAGAAGGTGCTGCACATGGGCGCGGCGACGGTGGTATGAAGATCCTCTATCTTCAGTACACAAATCCGGCTGGCTATCCGCCCCTTGAACACAGCTCCCGGATTCTGGCGGATCTGGGATGGGACGTTCTGTTTCTGGGTGTTGGCGCAGTTGGTACTAAGAACATCCGCTTCCCCGATCACCCTCGGATCACGGTTCGCCAAATGCCATCGTGTGGGCCGGGTTGGCGGCAGAAACTTCATTTCTTTCAATATTTCTTCTGGGCGGTGTGGTCCACAATCCGTTTCCGGCCGGACTGGATCTATGCTTCCGACATGTTCTCCTGCCCAGCAGCCGTCGTGGCCTCGATGCTCGGTCCACGGCTTCTGTATCACGAACACGATTCGCCGGCTATCCATGCGAAGCAGTCCGGTTTCCTTCGAATCTGTCTCTGGATCCGCGGTTTGTGTGCTCGGAACGCCACGCTGTGTGTGCTGCCGAACAAGACTCGTGCCACCGTATTCACCGAACAGACGGGCACCTGCAAGCCTGTCTACGTCGTATGGAACTGCCCGGCTCTCTCCGAGGTTCAGTCTGAACGGAAAGATACCGCTTCGGCGCAACAGGTTCGTCTTTTCTATCATGGATCGATCGTGCCGGAAAGGGTTCCACTCACGATCATTCACGCAATCGCCCGGTTATCCGGAAGTCTTTCCCTTACGATCGCCGGATACGAGACGGCCGGTGCCAGGGGGCACATACAGACTATGCGCGAGTTAGCTGAACAATTGAACATCGGCGCTCAGTTTAACTACCTGGGCACGATTCCCACGCGGGAAGACCTACTTGCCGAGTGTGGCCAATGCAATATTGGCTTAGGCCTGTTATGCGGCTTGTCCACTGACGATATCAATATGTCCGCGATGACCGGCGCCTCCAACAAACCTTTCGATTACCTAAGCTGCGGTCTCCCGTTGTTGGTATCCGATCTTCCAGACTGGCGTGAAATGTTTGTCGACCGCGGCTTCGCGATTGCCTGTAATCCGCTCGATGCCGAAAGTATCGCCGGCGCAATCAGACAGTTCCTGCAAGATCCAGCCAGAATCACAGCGATGGGCGAGGCCGGTCGACGGCAGGTCCTTGCAGCCTGGAACTATGAAGCGCAGTTCCAGCCGGTGCTTGAAGTACTTCAAGCCAACTCATCTCTCTCAGCGGCTACTATTTCCGGGGTTGCCAAGGTGGCACATGACCCAGCAAGAAACAGTTAATCTGGCGCCACCTCCTAGCAAGGCGACAGGTGGTCTCGTCGTAGTCGAAACACACCCGGTGCAGTACCACGCGCCAGTCTATCGCGCAGTGGTGCAACAATATGGCGTTCCTCTGACCGTCCTCTACGGTTCTGACTTCAGCGTCACGGGGTATACCGATAAAGAATTTGGCAGCACGTTCCGATGGGATTCGGACCTGCTAAGCGGCTATCCGTCGCTATTTTTGTCGCAAGTCAACAGTGGCGGCGCCGCTTCCTACGAAGATGTGACGGCAACCGGGTTAGGGAACGCCCTGCACCGCCTTCGCCCAGATGTTTTGCTCATTCCCGGTTATGCGAATAAGTTATATCGAGCGGCGATTTGGCAGGCCCTCGGAAAATCGTGTTCAATCATGTTTCGTGGCGAAACTACTGACCATGCAGTGCGGCGAAACCCGGTGAAGAGATTGGTCCGCGATGTCAGTCTCCAATGGTTCTATCGCCGATGCCGTTCGATTCTCTACATCGGAAGAAACGCCGAGCAGCACTATCGACGTCTTGGCGTGGAATCGGACAAGTTGACATTCTCTCCCTATTGCGTCGACCAAACGGTCTTTCAAACTTCCGAACAGGACCGGCCGACGCTACGGAGTCGTGCCCGCCAGCAACTCAGTGTCGAGGATTCTAAAATAGTTATCCTGTTTTCTGGGAAACTGCAGGCAAGAAAAGGTCCGAATCTCCTTTTGGAAGCGATCAAACGGCTTTCCGCGAACGACCGTGACCGGATCGTAACAGTCTTTCTCGGCGCCGGCCCGATGATGGAAGATCTCCGCGTCTTTGCCGGCGCTGAACCGCAGGTTTCGGTGCGCTTTCCGGGTTTTCAAAACCAGTCGGCGCTAAGTCCCTACTACCACGCCGCCGATGTCTTCACGCTCCCGAGCCTCTACTCGGAAACTTGGGGGCTTGTAGTGAATGAGGCAATGCATCACGGTGTCCCTTGTGTCGTTTCCGATGCGGTCGGGTGCGCCGCAGATCTGATTCGACCAGGCACCACGGGCGAAATTGCAAGCACCTGCGATAGCGCCAGCCTGGCGGCCGCGCTGACTCGCGTCTTCCCAAGAGCGGGTCACTTGGAGACGCGGCAACAGTGCCGCCAACACGTCAGTCGTTACACGGTCGACGCAGCGGCCGAGGGGATCGCAATCGCCTACCGCAGGATGTTGAAATAGGCCGTTTATGCGAATCTTAATCGCCGGAAATCCGGCCCCAGTTCACGTTGGCGCTCACTTTCGAAATGCAGCCGCCTCATTGGGCTGGCAAGTCGACTTGATCAATACCGAAGAAGCGTCGAAAGGCTGGCCCATTCTTCAGAAGGTAAGTTGGCACCTTGCAGGCCACCGACCGCTCCTTTTGAATCGTTTCTCCAATTCTGTTCTACACCGCTGCCGTGAATTTCGACCGCATGCCCTTATTACGACGGGCTTGGCACCCGTTACAGCAGAGACACTACAAGGACTCTCTGCGATGGGAATTCCAACTCTAAATTTTTTGACTGACGATCCCTTCAACTCCGCTCACCACGCATCCTGGTTTCTGCAAGCGCTATGCCATTATTCCTGCATATTCTCGCCGCGCCAAGCGAACCTGAACGACCTTCGGAAAGCCGGTGCTAAATCCGTTCACTACCTTCCGTTCGCGTACGCCCCGGAAATCCATTTTGTCGCGGATTCTTGTGACACAACCGAACCCCCGATTGCGGATGTGTTTTTTGCCGGAGGGGCGGACGATGACCGCGTACCCTATCTCTCGGCATTAGCCAAATCCGGGCTTACACTACTTTTGTATGGGGGCTACTGGCGGCGACACCGGGACTGCGCGCCTTATTGGCGAGGGATGGCCACACCGAAGATGCTCCGTCATGCGGTGGCGTCGACCAAGACAACACTCTGCCTGGTGAGGCGAATGAACCGAGACGGCAGTTGCATGCGGACCTTTGAAGCTCCCGCAATGGGAGCGTGCATGTTAACCGAAGATACCGATGAACACAGGGCCATTTTCGGTGAGGAAGGTGACGCCGTCTGCTATTTTCGAACGATCCCCGAGATGATTAGCAAAGCCCATTGGTTGGTGAACAATATTAGCGAGAGAACTCGGCTGGCTGCTAGCGCCCACCACAAGATTACGAGTGATGGGCATACGTACAAAGATAGGCTAATCGAAATGGCAAGCGTTTGTGGGCTGCCCAAATGAAAATCGCTATCGCCGTACATGGGCGCTTCCACGCCTTCGATCTGGCGAAGGCGCTCCATAAGCGAGGGCACGATGTCACTCTTCTTACGAATTATCCGCGATCCGTATGCAGACAATTTGGGTTAGATGGAGTCTGCCTCAAGACCTTCCCCATACATGGTTTACTGACACGCGTCATTGGTCGCATTTGGCGATCAGTCCACTCGCCACTATTTGAACCGTTTCTCCATAAACTGTTTGGAAGGTGGGCAGCGCGCAAACTTCGAGGAGAGCAGTGGGATTGTATTCACTGCTTCAGTGGTGTGTCAGAAGAGCTTCTCAGCGACCCCCAAGTAAGGTGCCGTACTGCGCTCCTAATGAGGGGATCGGCACATATCGAAGAGCAGGCCAAATTATTGCGTGAAGAGACGAACAGAGCGCGCACAGGGCTGGAGTTGCCGTCGTCTTGGATGATTGATCGCGAACTGCGTGAATATCAATTGTCAGATGGAATCGTAACTCTATCATCATTCGCTCGTAACTCTTTTAATACTTGGCACGTTGCTTCAAATAAGGTCGTTGTGTTGCCGCTAGGTGTTGAGCTCGATGCCTTTCAGGCTTCTAGCGATACCGTATCGCATCGTCGCTCTCGCATCCTGACAGGCACTTCTTTACGTCTACTGTATGTGGGTAACACTTCCTATCAAAAAGGCTTCCTGGACCTGATCGATATAGCACGAGCACATACACAATCGGAAGTGACCATCCGTTGTGTTGGTGAAATCCAGCAAGAGACTCGGTCTCTTTGCCGCCACCTTCCTGCCACCATTCAGATGATTGGGAAAGTGCCCCAAGCCCAGCTTACCGAACATTATGCGTGGGCCGATCTGTTCGTGTTTCCTACTATTCACGATGGCTTCGCCGTCGTCCTCACGCAGGCTCTCGCAAGCGCTGTACCCATCCTAACAACGACAAATTGCGCCGGACCCGACTTAATCGTTGAGGGCCGCCATGGTTGGGTCCTTCCGATACGCCAGCCAGACGCGTTTGTCAAGAAACTATCCTGGTGTCTCAACCATCGGCCGGAACTGGCTAAGATGGTCGGCTACCTGTACGAAGAATACAAGCCCCGCACGTGGGACGATGTTGCTCAGGACTTTGAAGCCCTCGTGCTGGAAAGAATCTAATCGATGGAACCAGGCGCCTGCGACGCGGCTTCGGCGAGCGACCTCCAAGCGATCGTCCTCGCGGCTACGCTCCTATCTGCGCTACTGGTAGTTCGCTGGCTACTGACCGATGGAGGTCGTCATTCGGGGGTCGGCTTGCAGTTAGCCTATCTTGGCTCTTTCTGGATGAACCACTGGGTCGGTGCCGCGGCAAACGCGCTCCCCTGGTATTGCGGTTCTTCCCAGCAATTTACGGCTCTGGGCGCTCGGGAAAGTCTATGGGGATTAGCAGCATTCGCGGGGGTGTCCATACTATGTTCCGCTCTACGCCGTGCTCCGTCGGTCGGGAAAAATAGGGCAGCGGGTTCTCAGGGAAACATCCCCCGAACCGTATTCTACTGGGGGATAACCTGTTACATCCTCTCCGTACCACTCGGCCGGATCCCTAGCGTGGGAGCCCTCCTTTCTGTCGGTCAGAGCCTAATCCTGGCAGGAATTTGCCTCCTTCTCTTCCAGGCCTGGGAAGCCAATAAACCCAGCGCTGCGTTTAAGTGGTGGCTCGCCGCATTGGCCTTACCCGTGTTCACCGTCGTCAGCCAGGGCTTTCTTGGATATGGCATCTCGGCGCTACTAGCCGTACTTTGTTTCGCGATCTACAACGCGCCTACGCTGAGGCTTCGCTGCATGCTCGTAGCCTCGCCACTAATTCTATATATCGGCCTTTCCATATTCGTCACTTATATGCGCGACCGGAATGAAGTGCGAGCAACCGTCTGGGGAGGGGCCGCCACCAGCACTCGAATCGAGCAGATGTTCAACACGTTTACCAACTTCGAACTTATTTCCCTCACCAACGACGAGCACCTCAACTCTATTGACGGACGGCTCAATCAAAATGCACTCGTTGGCGCAGCCGTCTCCTATACCGGCCACAGTACACGGCGAGCAAATGGAGAAACTATCATAAATGCCTTCTTCGCCTTAATCCCTCGGGCGATTTGGCCGAACAAGCCCGCTGTCGGCGGTAGTGGCGATCTCGTCTCCCGCTTCACTGGCGTTACGTTCGCCGAGGGCACGAGTGTTGGTATCGGACAGGTGTTGGAGTTCTACATCA